>DMOO01000035.1 GCA_003456855.1 Sphaerochaeta sp. | reverse complement strand
ACTGTCCATGACCTGCCACCACATTCCGGTGTCTGCATCCTGGAATCTGAGGAGAACAGGAGCCAGAGTGCTGGCAAGCTTGAGCAGGCGAGCTCTGTGATCGGCATACTCAGGCTCATCGGGGATGATCTCCAAGAGGTCCGCCAGTGCCATCACATACCAGCCAAGTGCCCTTGCCCACACCTCATGGGACCTTCCGGTGTCAGGTTCGCACCATGGCATCTTGCAGGACTCGTCCCATGCATGGCGAAGCAGTCCCGTGCATCTGTCCAGGGTCTTCTCATAGACAAGCTCGAACTGCATGATCTCGTCATCCAGGCATTCCTTGAGGCCACCGAATCTCTTGCAGTAGCTGACCTTGAAAGGAGCCTGCATGTAGAGACCGTCAAGCCACATCTGGTTCGGATAACCGATCTTGTGCCAGTAACCGCCGGAAGGGGTCCTTGGCTGTGTCTGAAGCTGCTGATAGAACATGTCAACAGCCGTCTTGTATTTCTTATCGCCGGTCAGGTCGTACATTGTGAGCATAATGTTGCCCATTCGGACCTGATCCATGCTGTATGCTTCAAGTTTATAGGTAAGGACCACCCCGTCCTCAGGGACATAATGGTCCAGCATATCTTTGACGAATTTGAGGATGCTCTCGTCACCGAGCACCTTGTATGCACGATAAAGCGCTTCGAGTAGAATGGCGGATTTGTAACTGTAGGTTGCATTCTCCGTATTGAATTTTCTCAGTGCTGACAGGCTCATGCGCTCAGTCATCGATTTTCTTGCATCAATCATTCTATTTCCCCAAAAATGAAAGTTAAAAATGTAATTGAAAAGGTAAAATAACAGGTCGCTCAAAAAAGGGGGTTGCAAAACGCAACCCCCTGAGCAATTTGCGTTCTAACTTGATTCAGTGATTACTGAAGAAGTCCGTTTGCAGCTGCATAGTCGTAGCCCTGCTGCTCCCATGCAAGTCCGCCGATCTTGTCGAACTGCTCGACGAAAGCCTTCCAGTTCTCAGGAGTGAGAGCTCTCTTGCCGTTCAGGAACTCGGCGATTCCCTGCTGGTAGAATGTTGTCACGTCTGTGCTGTCTGGCTTTGGCATTGAGTTCTGGCCTGGAGTGTTGGTCCAAGTCTTGCTCTGGAATACAAGGAGGACATCACCGGCGCTCATTCTCTTCTGTGAGACCTTTGTGATGTATGCTGGATAGCGGAGAGCGATCTCCTGAGCATTGCTGTAGTTGAATGCGCAGTTTCTGAGCTGGATGTATCTCTGTCCACCAGCCTTGTTGTATCCGAGATCTCCGAGGCTGTCGTCTGACTGTGGAAGTCCGTCTGCATCGAGGATGTAGTTCTTGCCTTCCTCACCATAGCCGCAAAGCAGATAGCCTTCGCCATAGCTCATCCAGTCGAACATCTCGACGATCTTTGCTGCCTTCTCTGCTGAGACGTCTGAGCTGATTGCATAGACTCTCATGCCCTGGCATCTTGGTCCGATTGACTGCTTTCCGTCTGGTCCGATAGGAGCATCGAGGATGATGAATCCACCATCTGGGAAGTTGGCATCAAACGGTGAGTAGTTGTTCTCTGATGCATAAGCTGAGTTCTGCTCTCTGAAGCATCCGAACTTACCCTGCTTCCATGCAGCACGGAAGTCGTCCTTCTTGTAGGACTGCCAGTTTGGATCGATGACGCCGGCGTCGATGCACTTCTTGAAGAAGACCATCCAGTCGTAGTAGGCATCCTTGTGGATCATGAGACCGAAGCTGTCCTTTGACATGTCCCAAGTTCCTTCAACACCGAAAGCACCCATGAGAGGCTCGAATCTGCGGCCAGGATAGATCTCGTAGGAGACTGTCTCCTCGACGAAAGCACCATAACCGTATGTGTCGTTCTTGCCGTTTCCATCTGGGTCGTTGTATGTGAATGCATACAGGACATCGAAGAGCTCATCGAGAGTTGTAGGAGCTGAGAGACCGAGGTTCTTCAGCCAGTCCTCTCTCATGAGGAGACCTTCGTTTCCGGAGATTGCGGATGGAGTTGCGAATCCATAGATTCTTCCCTCGTATGTGACGAAGTTCTTAGCTGCCTGATCGAACATGACTGCGCATCTGTTTGGCATGTCATCATAGTAGTCAGTGACATCGAGAACCTGTCCGTTCTTTGCCAGGTCTGCCCAGACCTCTCTTGAGCAGGTGAAGAAATCAGGGAGCTCGTCTGCGGCAGCTCTTGTTCTGATTGCAAGATCCTGGTCATTTGGGTTTGATGGGAGCATGTCAAGCTGGAGATCGATTCCAAGCTCGTCCAGAAGAACCTGATAACCTGCCCAGTCATCTGGGAGAGAACCAGCTTCAGTCTGTGTTGCGGAATAGAGCATAGTAATGGTCATTGGGCCAGTACTTGCAGCAGCTTCCGCTGCGCCCTGTGCAAAAGCAAAGGAGCCAGCAAGAAGAGCAACCAAAAGAACGATAATAGTTTTCTTCATTTAAATTCCTCCATTAAATGATTTTCCAAGTTTATCTTCACAGTGCGGCCGATACTGCACTGCAAATTACTTCTTCTATATAGAATCAACCCTTGACGCTTCCAGCCAGAGTTCCCTTTGTGAAGTACTTCTGGATGAAAGGATAGGCGATCATCATCGGGATGGCACTGATGAAGACTGAAGCAGCCTTGATCGCCTCGATAGGTGCAGATCCGAAGGCGCTGGCCTCCAGGTTGTCGTTCATGCTGGTACCGATGAGGATGTCTCTGAGGAGCAGCGGGAGTGGCTTGAGAGCACTCTTCTGC
>DMOO01000234.1 GCA_003456855.1 Sphaerochaeta sp. | reverse complement strand
GCATACAATACAAGGGAACTATCATATCCGCTTGAAAGCGCAAAGATACCCACGGAGTTCAAGGTTTTCTGCATTGATACTGGTCTTCTGGTGTCTCAAATGGGCGAGGATCTCCCTTCTTTGATACTCTCAGGGAACCTTGGTGCCTATAAGGGTGCGATTGCTGAGAACATGGTTGCCTCCGCCTATGCAATTGCGGGGGAAAAACTGTATTACTATCATGAACCCAGCGGGTCTCCTGAACTGGATTTCCTTCTGGAGCGAGACAGCCAGGTTGTGATTGTGGAGTGCAAGGCCATGAACAACAGGGCGACAAGCATGAAGCATGTTCTGGCAAATCCGAAGAAATATGGAGTGCATCGTGCAGTCAAAATAGCGGATGCCAATGTGGGTGGTGGCGAGAACTTCGACACGTTTCCCCTCTATGTCCTGGGATTCATCAGAAGGGAGGAAAAGCCGAACGTCATAGAAAAGATAGACCTGAGGTCTCTGAAAGTCCCTTCGGAAAATTGAGGAGGCTCAATCGACAAGTTCGCTGAGCTCCCTCGGTGTAGGAAGCCCTATTCCGTTGGGGTCGCTTTCGCTGCAGAACGTGAGTATGCTTCCAAGTCTTCTGTATCCCACGCGGGTCCGGATGCCATAGGCTCCCATTCCAACGATTATCTTTCTGGGAACATCCTTCAGCTCCTCTCCAAGGTGGAAGACCTCTTCAAGGTCCTCTTCGGTTCTGACTGTGACCGCAAGTTTTGGAATCTGTCCCTTTGCAGCTATGGACCTTGCAAGATCCGGCAGATTCCTGGGGATGCCGTTGAAGTCATGGAGTGACCTTATGATGTTCACGCCTCGAGACATCAGTTCCTTCTCAAGCTCAGGGAAGTCCAGATCCATCTCCATGTCAACATAGAAGAACAGACCCTGTGAAAGGTCAGCCATCAGGGCCTTCCTCTCTTCCTCTGTGCCTGCATAGCGTCCACCATCGCAAGGCTTTCTGATTGTGAGAATCACCGGGACATCGATCTCCACGGGAAAGCTCTTCGCCTTCTGGTATTCCGATGGATCGAGCATGTCCACACGAAGCTCCACAAGGGACACGTAGTCCTTGTTTCTTTCATATAGAGCCTTGTTCTCTTTCATCGTCTTTGCATCAAGTGTCAGGCAGAGCATGGCCTATCTTAGCACAAAAGTGGCAAGTGATTATAGATTCCAGCAATTGTGAAAAATTCTCAAAAACAGGCAAAAAACACTTTTTGTTGTGAAATCCTCACATGCATAGTAAACTGAATCAACTAATACTAACTGGAGGGGGAACTTTTAATGAAGAAAGTGTTTCTCATTTTTTTGGTGGTGCTGATGGCACTGGCATTGGTTGCTTGTAAACAGGAACAGGAAGATTCGGGTGGTAGTGATAGCACTGCAATGATGACTGCTTCAGAAGGTCAAGCTGCCCTGCTTGAACAGGGTCAGTCCGAAGCAAGAGGCATTGATTACACCGGTTTCAGAATTATTGCAGAGTTCGATATCAACGGGACCAAGACATATATTGATGTAGGTGGCCTTGATGATGTTTATTGGGTGGCATGCCAGAGTTCTGAGATTGATTCAGATACAGAATATACATACTGCAAGTATTTGGATGGAACGGATTATCTGTATAGTCCTTCGTTAGACAAGCTGATTAGTCTTGGCTCAGTTGACCTTAAAACCCAACTCTTTGGCAGTGTAACCAGTCTTCTTTATATGGCCCAGATATATGAGGGCTACCTTACAAAAGGTTCAGATGAGGATGGCTGCTATACATACAGCGGAACCTTTGCAATGCCGGGATATGACTCTATGACAATCAAGTTCCTTGTTGACAAGACATATGGATTTACAAAGTCAATGACATACAGTGACCCAGAGACAGAACTGACATTCAAAGTGACTCCAACCTTGAGCAATCCATCGACTCCTACAGGCTATGGTGATGCCAAGGATTGCACTACGGTATATAATTATGAATAGTTCTAAAGATATTGTTGTCACGCCAGCGGTTCTCCGCTGGCTTTTTCTTTGTGTTTGACAAAGCCTCTGTTTTGCAGTAGTAGTTAGTTGTATCTAACTGGAGGCTTCATGGCTAAGAAGGATCATCTTCCATTGTTTGGGGTAGGGCCGTTATATGTGCTCTGTGTTGTCTTGTTGACTGTTGCTGCTGTATTGATGAGGAACATGTCCTTCCTGGCTTCCGGAAAGGTTGGTTCTTTTAAGGTTCCGATGCTGGTGCTCGGTATTATCCTTATAGTATTAGGTGCTTTTCTGTGGATTCTGGCCGCCATTGTGTCCAAGATCGATGCCAACATCGTGAAGAACCATCTGGTGACTTCTGGTGCCTATGCCTGGGTTCGCAATCCAATCTACTCCGCGTTCATGATCATCTCCACAGGCGTTGTTCTTATCTGTGGCAATCTGTGGCTCCTTATGGTGCCTGTCTTGGACTGGGTCTTCATGACTGTCCTGATGAAGAGCACAGAGGAGAAGTGGCTTCTCAAGCAGTATGGAAAGGATTACGAGGATTATTGCTCAAGGGTCAATCGCTGCTGGCCTTGGATTCCTAAAAAAGGCTGATTTTCCTATTGATTACTAAAAACCTCAATTTAACGCTATCTAATGATGTTTTTGACAAAAATAGCCTTTTTGTTTGAATTATTTTGTTTGATTTTTGATTTTTTTAAATCCCATTATAAAAAAATCGTATTTTGAAAGAAAAAATATAATTTCGTTGACAAATTCAATTTCTCACCCCTATGATGAAATATGGATATATCGGGCAAACCGATTACCAAGCTAGGAGGTGGAAATGATTCCAAGTATTACCAAGATGGAGATCTATCCTGTCGCTGGACACGACTCCATGGTTCTGAACCTCAGTGGTGCACATGCTCCATATTTCACAAGAAATGTCGTCATACTCACTGACTCGACTGGTGCAGAGGGAATCGGAGAGGTCCCGGGCGGAGAGAAGATCACAAAGGCCCTCGAGGACATCAAGCATCTTGTCATCGGCACACGTCTTTCAGATTACAAGCAGACTCTCAACGAGATCAGAAAATGGCTCAGCGCAAACATCAAGGATGATGTCAGAGGACTTCAGACCTTCGACCTCAGAACAGGCGTCCACGTAGTCACAGCTGTTGAAGCTCCACTTCTTGACCTTATGGGCAAGTTCCTGGATGTTCCAGCTGCAGCTCTCATGGGAGATGGAATCCAGCGTGAGCGCGTTCGCTTCCTAAGCTATCTCTTCTACATTGCAGACAGAAAGAAGACAGATCTCGAGTACACAGAGGAGCCTAACGGCGATTGCGAGTGGTACAGACTCAGAAACGAGGAGGCCCTGACTCCAGAGGCCATCGTTAAGCTTGCAAAGGCAACACATGACAAGTATGGATTCGAGGACTTCAAGCTCAAGGGTGGAGTTCTTTCAGCAAAGGAAGAGGTCAAGGCCGTCACAGCTATCAAGGAGGCATTCCCGAATGCACGTGTAGACCTGGATCCGAACGGGTGCTGGAGTTTGAAGGAGGCCCTGGAGGTTGCTCCGGATCTCAAGAAGGTCCTTGCCTACTGTGAAGACCCATGTGGCGCTGAGGCGGGATTCTCAGGCCGTGAAATCATGGCTGAGTTCAGAAAGGCGACAATGATGCCTACAGCCACAAACATGATCAACACAGACTGGAGACAGATGTGCCATACAATCGCTCTCCAGAGCGTAGACATTCCATTGGCAGACCCGCACTTCTGGACAATGGAAGGCTCCGTCAGAGTCGGACAGCTCTGCAATGACTTCGGTCTGATGTGGGGTTGCCATTCCAACAACCACTTCGACATCTCTTTGGCTATGGTTGTGCAGTGCGCTGCAGCCATCCCGGGAAAGATGAACGGAATCGACACCCACTGGATCTGGCAGGAAGGTAAGGATCGCCTGACAAAGGCTCCTATGCAGATCGTTGATGGATGCATCGACCTTCCGAAGAAGCCTGGTCTTGGAGTCGAGATCGACAGAGAGCAGCTTGAGAAGGCTCACAAGCTCTACATGGACAAGTGCTATGGCAAGGGTGCCAGAAACGACGCTATAGGAATGCAGTACCTGATCAAGGACTGGAAGTTCGACAACAAGCGCCCGTCACTGGTCAGATAATCAAGGATTCATACCCGCTAAGGCGGGTGGGATATATTCGATTAACGGTACAAACAAATCAGGGAGGAAAAAATGAAGAAATTACTGATTGTATCACTTTTGATCGCTCTCGTTGCTGGTTTTGCATTTGCAAACGGTGAGGGGGAATCAGCAGATGCTGCCACAAAATGGCCTCAGAAGCCGATTAACATCGTTGTCGCCTTCGGTGCAGGTGGAAACTCAGATGTCAACGCACGTGCTATCGCCAAGTATCTCCAGAAGGAGCTTGGACAGCCTGTCGTTATCACCAACGTCAGCGGAAGTGGTGGAACACTTGGAGCAAACCAGGTCAAGGAAGCTGCTCCAGATGGATATACAATCCTTTGCTCACAGCTCTCAATGAACGTTGCCAAGGTTGTCGGACTTGTTGACTATGCAGCAGAAGCTTTCGAGCCTGCTTGTGTATTCTCACAGGCATCTGATGAGGTTCTCGTCGCTCGTGCAGATACAGGATGGAAGACATACGAGGATATGTTCAATGCCACACTCGCTGAGCCGGGCAAGTATCGCCTGACCTCCAATGCTGGTGCTTCAACACAGTGGATTGCAGTTGCTCTCACAAAGGCCGGTGCAAAGTTCAACATCGTTCCTTCCGGCGGATCCGGAGAGAGACTCAAGCTCCTCCTTGGTGGCCACGTCGATGTTATTGCAATGAACTACAACGCAATCAAGGACTATGTAGACAGTGGAGAGTTTGTCATCCTTGCAACAGACAGCCCAGAGAGACCATACAACCTTCCAGATGTTCCTACACTCAAGGAGAAGGGTGTTGACTGCGAGTACTATTACTACAACACATTCTTCTTCCCGAAGGGAACAGATGCAGCTATCGTCGAGAAGTTCGCAAATGCCTGCAAGAACATCATCGAGAACAATGCAGAGTATGCAGAGTTCCTCGAGCAGCAGTTGCAGCCGAAGGCATATCTCGGACCTGCAGAGACAGTCAAGTACTATGAGGACGAGCTCGCTCACATCATGCAGTACCAGGCTGACTTCCAGGCCAAGTAATTCTGATCAGATTGCTCTCCCCCGGGTTGGTCCGGGGGAGTTTTGGTTTCTATAGCCAGAGAGTTTCCTAGACTCCATGGAGAATCAACAAATGAAATTCAACAGAGAAATGAAGGTTGCATTGGGTTTCATCGCCTTTGCAATTTTATATCTTATTATGTCAAGTCAGATTGACTCTAAGAACATGTATGCCAGTGGTGGCGTGAGCTCAAAGACCCTTCCCACAATCTATGGTATTGTGATGATTGTCCTTGCAATAGCTCTTTTTATTACCTCCTGGCTCAAACAGAGAAAAGAAACTCCTGCAGAGAATAAGGAGAAGAAGCCGGTGACCAAGATCAAGGTCTTCGGACGTGAGGTTGCCCGCAAGCCGATTTATCTCTGCCTGTCCACGCTTCTTCTTGCTTTCTATGCTTTCACTTACACAAAACTTGGTTTCATCCTTGCTGGAATCATCTATCTTGGATGTATGATTATGCTCCTCACGCCACAGAACAAGAGATCAGTGAAGATGACAATCTTCGCCTGGGTTTTCTCGGTGATCTTCATTGTGGCTTTGTATATGTTGTTCACTAAGGCTCTCTCAATGATGCTGCCACGTGGCATCCTCGGTTAAGGAGGTACTGCAACTATGATGTCAATGCTTCTTCAGGGATTTGGTACGGTTGTCGGTAATCCTCTTATCCTCCTTGCCATGTTTGGTGGTGTTTTCATTGGAATAATCTTCGGAGCTCTTCCTGGACTCACGACAGTTGCCTGTCTGTCCATGTTCCTGCCTGTTACCTATGTGATGAGCCATGAGATGGGTCTCTCAATGCTTACGGCAATCTACATAGGAGGTATGTCAGGAGGACTTGTCTCTGCAATTCTCCTGAACATACCGGGTACCCCGTCATCAATTGCTACCTGCTTTGACGGAACTCCGATGGCAAAGCAGGGCCAGGCTGGCCGTGCTCTCGGAATCGGTGTCTTCGCTTCCATCATCGGTAATTTCATCGGTGTTCTGGCGATGATATTCATCTCCTCTCCGCTTGCGGCCGTAACGTTGAAGTTCGGTCCTTGGGAGAATTTCGGAGTCACTGTATTTGCACTTACCTTGATTGCCTCACTCTGCGGAAAGAACATTTTCACTGGACTGCTCTCAGCTGTGGCCGGAATGATGTTAAGCACGGTTGGTCTTGACAAGATCGACAGTGCACAGCGCTTCACATTTGGTAGGTCGGAACTCACTTCCGGGTTTGGTCTTCTCACACTCCTTGTCGGTATGTATGCGGTGAGTGAAGTCCTCAGGACGGCAAGCTCTGATCAGGATAAGGCCACCGTGAACGAGGACTTCAAGATGCGCGGCATTGGATTGTCAGGCAAGGAGATTGTAAAGCAGATTCCGAACCTTATCAGGTCCTCCCTCATCGGTCTTGGAATCGGAATCCTCCCAGGTATCGGCGGATCAACTGCCAATATCATTGCATACTCCGTTGCAAAGAGCTCAAGCAAGTATCCTGAGAAGTTTGGAACAGGTATCCCAGATGGAATCGTCGCATCTGAGTCTGCAAACAATGCATCCGTCGGTGGAGCCATGATCCCTCTGCTTACACTGGGTATCCCTGGTGATGGATCGACGGCACTTCTTCTCGGTGGATTCATGCTGCACGGCATGACCCCTGGACCACTTCTCTTCAAGATGAACGGATCCACAGTATATGCAATTTTCGCATCCATGCTTGTGTCTACGCTTATCATGGGTCTTATCATGTATCTCTGCATGAGATGGTTCGTTAAGATCCTGAAGATTCCTTCATACATCCTGATCCCATGCATCATCGTCCTCTGTGCAATCGGTGCCTACACACTGAACTACAGAACCTTCGATATCTGGGCTCTTCTGATTTTTGGTCTTCTTGGTCTTGGTCTTTCAGCAGTCAAGGTTCCTCTTCCTCCGTTCATCCTCGGATTCATACTTGGTAGTGACTTTGAGGTCAACCTTCGAACGGGAATCCAGTATGCTGCAAGTGACAAGTTCATGATCCTTCACAGACCAATCACCATGGTGTTCCTGGTTCTGGCTGTGTTCTTCTTCGTCTATTCGATAATCAGGAGCAACAAGCAGAACAAAAAGGAGAATGCAAAATGATGAACACTCCAATTGTAACTGACATGAAAGTCATACCGGTGGCCGGTTATGACTCCCTTCTTCTCTCCCTCTCTGGTGCCCATGCGCCTTTCTACACGAGAAACCTTGTGATTCTCAAGGACAACAGTGGAAACACTGGTGTTGGAGAAGTCCATGGTGGAGTAGCAATCAAAGAGAGCCTTGAGTCTGCAATACCGTTTGTTGTCGGGAAACCGATTGGTGAGTACAGGCAGATTATCGGAAGCCTTTATGCAGCTCACAATAGGAATGCAAACGCCGAGAGCCTTCAGAATCTTGACCTCTCAAAGCTCAAGGACATAGTTCACGGAGAAACTGCCATTGAGGCGGCTCTCCTCGACCTGATGGGAAAGTTCCTCAATTGTCCGGCCTGTGAACTTCTAGGCGATGGAAAACAGCGTGATGATGTTACAATCCTCGGCTATCTTTTCTATGTTGAGGACAGGACAAAGACGGATCTCCCTTATATTGATGAGTCTTCCTCCAAGAACCCCTGGTACAAAATCAGACGCAACCGCCATATGACTCCTGAATCAATTGTGGAGGAGGCTCAGGCCCTTGCTGAGGTCTATGGATTTGAGCACTTCAAGCTCAAGGGCGGTGTCCTCAGAGGAGAGGAGGAGATGGAGGCTATTGAAGCCGTGGCCAAGGCATTCCCTAACGCAAGGGTGAACATCGACCCGAACGGTGCATGGAAGGTGGCAGATGCCATAAGACTCTGCAAGGGTTCTTCTTTGACCTATGCAGAGGACCCATGTGGAACCGAGTCTGGATTCTCCGGACGCGAGACCATGGCCGAGTTCAAAGAGGCCACCGGGGTTCCTACAGCCACCAACATGATAGCAACCGACTGGAGACAGCTCAAGCATGCAATCATTGAGAAGAGTGTTGACATCGTCCTTGCAGATCCTCACTTCTGGGGTATGTCAGGCTCAATAAGATGCTCTCAGATCCTGGCTGACTGGGGCCTTACATGGGGTTCCCACTCGAATAACCACTTTGACATTACCCTTGCCCAGTATGCACAGTGTGCAGCTGCAGCAAAGGGTGACATCACAGCCCTGGACACTCACTGGATCTGGCAGGAAGGTCATGATGAACTGACCAATAATCCTCCAAAGATCGTCAATGGGAAGATTCATGTCGGAGATGCACCTGGTCTTGGTATCGAGATCAACATGGACAAGGTCATGAAGGCCAATGAGCTGTACAACAAACTTGCCTACTGGGATAGAAACGATGCAATATCTATGCAATACTTTATCCCTAACTGGAAGTTCAATTCCAAGCAGCCTTGCATGGTTCGTTGAGATAGGGGAAAGATATGAGAATCGCATTCATAGGTCTTGGAGTCATGGGAAAACCCATGGTCAGGAATCTGCTCAAGCATGGCAACGAGGTATGGGTATACCACCACAGACCGGAGAACATGGCGCTTGTCACAAAGGACGGCGCCAAGGCCGGTACCAGCAACGGTGATATAATCATAAAGGCCGAAGTTGTAATCATGATGCTCCCCAACAGCCCTCAGGTCGAGGACGTTGTCATGGGCAAGGGCGGAGTCCTGGAGAACGCAAAGCCTGGCACAGTGGTGATCGACATGAGCTCGATCGCCCCTGCATCAAGCCAGAAGGTTTGCAAGGCCTGTGCCGAGAAGGGCATCGGAATGCTCGATGCCCCTGTCTCGGGTGGAGAGCCCAAGGCAATTGATGGGACTCTTGCAATAATGGTCGGCGGAGAGAAGGCACTGTATGACAAATACAAGGACCTTCTTCTCCAGATGGGTTCAGCAGCAACCTATTGTGGACCAATTGGTGCAGGAAATACCACTAAGCTTGCCAATCAGATCATCGTTGCACTTAACATTGCAGCGGTGGCTGAGGCTTTCACAATGGTCAAGAAAGCAGGGGTGGAGCCTTCTCTGGTGTTTGAGGCCATCAAGGGTGGCCTTGCGGGAAGCACAGTCATGAACGCAAAGGTCCCTATGATGATAGCTGATGACTACAAGCCTGGATTCAGGATCGATCTGCATATGAAAGACCTGAACAATGCACTGGATACCGGACACAGTTTCGGTTCACCTCTACCACTTACAGCACAGGTGCAGGAGATGTTTGAAGTTCTGCATTCAAACGGATGCGGAAGCGATGACCACAGCGGCCTTGCAAAGTATTATGCAATGCTCTCTGGTACGAAGATAGCGGATTGAATATGAATAGAGATTTTGTAAAGGGTATCATCCCACCAATTGTTACTCCGGTGCGCCCGGATGAGAGCATCGACATCGACAAGCTTAACGAGCAGATCGACTGGATGGCGGACAGAGGCATCTCTGGTGTGCTTCTTTTCGGTTCAAACAGCGAGTTCTATGTCTTTGAGGCAGATGAGATGCTTGAGGTGGCCGAGAAGGTCGTCAAGCATGTTAACCATCGCATCCCTGTGTTCTTCGGAATCGGGGCAATCAGAACCTCCAAGTGCGTCTATCTTGCAAAGGGTGCAGTGAAGGCCGGTGTGGATGCAGTTTCCATTCT
>DMOO01000090.1 GCA_003456855.1 Sphaerochaeta sp. | reverse complement strand
TCGGTGCAATGACGGACTTCGGACCACTGATTGCAAACCCGAAGACTCTCCTGCTCGGTGCAGCAGCACAGTTCGGAATCTTCGCAGCTCTCATCGGTGCCCTGCTCCTGAGCTATATCCCTGGAATCAACTTCGATCTGCACATCGCTGCATCAATCGGAATCATCGGAGGTGCTGATGGACCTACGGCAATATACGTGACCACGCGTCTGGCCCAGGAGTACCTCGGACCGATCGCCGTTGCAGCCTACTCCTACATGGCACTCGTCCCTGTCATCCAGCCACCTATCATGAAGGCTCTGACAACAAAGGAAGAGAGAAAGATCAGAATGCAGCAGCTCAGACCTGTCTCAAAGACTGAGAAGATCCTCTTCCCGATGTCAGTTCTGATGGTCTGTGCATTCCTGCTCCCAAGTGCAACACCGCTCATCGGTTCCCTGATGTTCGGAAACCTGCTCAAGGAGAGCGGAGTCACCAACAGACTTTCTGACACAGCTTCAAACGCCATGATGAACATCGTCACAATCTGTCTTGGTCTGTCAGTCGGATCAAAGATGGAGGCATCACACTTCCTTACACTGAACACACTGGGAATCCTGATCCTCGGAGCCGTTGCATTCTCACTGGGAACAGCGGCTGGTGTCCTCATCGCAAAGCTGATGAACAAGCTCGACAAGAAGCATCCGGTCAACCCGCTCATCGGTGCAGCCGGTGTCTCAGCCGTTCCTATGGCAGCCCGTGTTGCCAGCAAGGTCGGACAGCAGGAAGATCCACAGAACTTCCTCCTCATGCACGCCATGGGTCCGAACGTTGCCGGTGTCATCGGTTCCGCTGTTGCAGCAGGTGTCCTGCTTGCATCAGTTCCTGTCATGGAGCCAGTCAGAGTTCTGCTCTCAATGTAATAAGTACATACAGACATACAAGGCCGTTGCTTAGCGCAGCGGCCTTTTTTCTTGGTGCAGAGAATTGAATTTTGTGATTCTATACACCTTTAAGCTCTTTCAAGGCATCAAGCCTGGCCTTCTCGAATATGTCCTTGTAGCGGAGCTTCTCGTCTCTCAGGACACCCTCCCAGGTCCCTCTCTTTGCCATGGCCACAATCAGCTGCTTCTCAAGGATGCGTGTGGCAGGGACGTCGGCCTTTCTTGCAAGGGAGTCACGGGCAAGGAAGAAGTGCTTGATGTAGACCTTCTCCTGTGCATTCAGAAGCTTGAAGTTGCATATCTTCTCCCAGCCTGGGCGCTCCGGGTTCTTCTGCACTGCGCACTTCTTCATCTCGTACATTATCTGCTTCTGCTTGCCCACGGGAAGCTTGCTCTGCATCTCTGCAAGCAGGGAGTCCTTCAGCTCGAACAGGTACTGGACATCGCTCAGGGCGTACTCGACCTGCTCCTTTGGAATGGGACGTCTCATCCAGTTGGCAGTCTGGTATTTCTTCTTCATCGCAGGGCTCTCGACCTCAAGGCCTAGGTTTCTCTGGATCAAGGCTGTAAGGTTGCCTGTGAACTCAAGGGCCATTGCGATCACACGGACATCGAAGATGTTATCAAGCTGGATGGAGAGCGTCTTGCGGGCAATGGAGGCATCGCTCTGGCAGGCGAACATGATCTTCTCCATCGGGCCTTCCAGGAACTCCTTCATTGTCCTGAACCCCTCATCCCTCTTTGCCAAGGCAAGGGCATCGAGTATGTAATAAGCCTTTCTGTCGTAGAGCTGGATTGTGCAGAGATGCTCGCCATAGCAGTGGAGGTTCGACTCCTCCTCGAAGTCCATGGCAACCACGGAAATCCCCTCTGCAGACCATCTACCAAGGAGTTTTTGAAGTTCCTCTGCTGTTGAAATGAATGTGTAGTCCATCAGAAAGGCTCCTCCTGAGCTTTGAATGCACCCGCCCTGGTTCCAGCCTGGCAGGCATCAAGAAGACTCGAGCCCCTCATCAGGGAATCAGCCATTGCAGCTGTGAAGGCATCGCCGCATCCGGTGGTGTTCCTGGACTGGACCCTAAGGGCGTCCAGATGCTCCAGCTCCTGTCCTGGGACATGGATGAAGCAGCCGTTGGAGCCGTTTGTTATGACAGCCTTGCAGGGAAGGCTCTCAATCAGTTCAACAGGGTCGCTGCATGCACCGAAGGTCTGCACAAGCTCCTCAAGATTCGGCTTGATCACATCGGGACTGTACTTTAGACTCCCCGTAAGGTCGGTGCGCTTGACATCAAGGATAACGAAGCAGCCGTCCTCTTTTGCCATCTGGACCATCTTCGGATAGAGGTCAGAGCTGTAGCCCGGACTTCTTGTGCCTGTGATTATAACACAGTCGGCATCCTTGGTCAGTTGAGTGAAACTCCGTACTACATTCGCCTCTGTATCCTTACCTATGATCTTCGGACTCTCCTGAACAAGCTCCGTTGTGCTCATTCCCCGTCTTATTCTGTCCTGCAGAACGGTAACGCATGTTCTGACCTGGCTCGGATCCTCGACAAGGCACACAGAGAAGCCCTCGGCATCAGCCTGGGTTCTCAGCTCCTGGGTACGGGTCGGGTTTATGTGTGTGAGAAGCGTGACATCGTTGCCAAGCTTGGCAAGGGCTCTGGAGACGTTGAGACCCTTTCCGGAGAACTCGGTCCTCCAGCTCTGGGTCCTGTTGACTTCACCCTCCACGACTTTCTGATAGCCCATTATCAGCTGGAAGGTCGGATTAAGGCTTACTACAAGGAAACGACTCAAATGTGAATCTCCAGCGTCTTGTTGAGATTCATCTGCCTGAGCTTGACCCCGGCTGCCTCAAGCATCATGGTTGATGCCTTGACGCTGTCCGACTCAGGGTACTTGTTGATGCAGTAGACAACCTCGCGGATACCGCTCTGGATTATGGCCTTGGCACACTCGTTGCAAGGGAACATGACAACATAAAGTGTGCAGCCGCGAAGGTCACGGGAGATGCTGTTCAGAATGGCATTGAGCTCTGCATGGCAGACAAAGGGGTACTTGGTCTCAAGAGGAGCTCCGGTTCTTGCCCAAGGGAGAACGTCATCGCTGCATCCGGTAGGGAAGCCGTTGTATCCTGTTCCGACAATCTTCTTGTCCTGATTCACAATGCAGGCACCGACCTGTGTGTTAGGGTCTTTGCTTCTCATTGCAGAGAGCATTGCAACACTCATGAAATACTCATCCCAGCTGATGTAGTCAGTTCTCTTGTCCATTTGTTTTTCTTTGCCTCTTATCTTCTAATTAACGATTTAAAACGCTGTTTTGAAGTATAGCATGAATACTATTAGACTTGTCGATTAAATTTTGATGTGGTACTTTTATAGAAGTACCCGGAGGAGAAAAGGAGGGTGGAACATGAAGATACAGAAAGCTGCTGAGGACTATCTTGAAACGATGCTCATGCTCAAAGAGGAGAAAGGCTATATCCGCTCAATCGACATCGCACAGCATCTCGGCGTGACAAAGCCAAGTGTCACCTACTCCACCAAGAGACTTAGGGAGAACGGCTACATCACAATGGACAATGACGGTCTCATCACTCTCACCGAAACGGGTATGGAGATTGCAACACGCATCTACACAAGGCACAAGGTCCTGACAGATCTCTTCACAAAGCTCGGGGTCCCTGCTGACATTGCACGTGAGGATGCCTGCAAGGTTGAACACGATCTGAGCCCGGAGACCTTTGAGGCCATCTGCGAGGCAAACAAGAAATTCTGATCCATGACTGATTTCGTCTCTTCATCCCACAAATGTGAACTCGCCATTCCAGCGGGCTCCCTTCAGTGTGCCCTCTATGCCTTCAAAGGCGGCGCGGATGCCGTGTATCTGGGAATGAAGAGCTTCTCGGCAAGAAAAGGTGCTGTCAACTTCTCCTTTGAAGATGTCAGGAAGCTCAAGGCCTACTGCGCTTCAAACGGAAAGAAGTTCTACATAACACTCAACACCATAGTAAACGACAGGGAGATGAAAGAGGTCATCCCTATTCTCAGACAGCTTGAATACATCCAGCCGGACGGAATCATTGTGCAGGACCTTGGAATAGCAAAGGTCATGAGAAAGTACTTCCCTAGCCTGCCTCTCCATGGTTCGACACAGCTTGCAGTCCATACAATTAATGGCGTAAAAGAGCTACAAAACCTTGGATTTTCACGCGTTGTCCTATCAAGAGAGCTATCATTTGATGAAATAAAGGAAATTCGAGAGGCCTGCCCTGATGTAGAGCTAAAAATCTTCATCCACGGAGCCCTCTGCTACGGTTTCTCCGGCCTCTGCATGGCAAGCCAGTGCATCACAGGAAGAAGCGCAAACCGTGGAGCCTGCGCCCAGATCTGCAGAACCTGGTTCTCCTGCAAGGAGACCGACTCCGACAGCTGGCTCTTCAGCATGAAGGATCTCTGCCTTGGCGATCTGGTGAAAAGATATGTCGAGATCGGGATAGACTCCATGAAGGTCGAGGGCCGCATGAAGGGTCCTGACTACGCCTATTGGACTGCACGCTACTACAGTCTCCTGCTTGAGGGCAAGGAGGAACGTGACCAGGAGGTCCAATGGGCAAAGGAGGCCATGCAGGTATCCTTCTCCAGGGAGACCACAACCGGCTTCTTCCCGACTGGAAAGGCAGGAAGCACAGGCTCCCAGAACATGGTTTCAAGTGCAGACCCCGGCCACAGGGGCATCCAGGTTGGAAAGATCGACAAAGTCCTGGCCTCCAAGGCCATAATCAGATTCACAAAGCCTGTAGCGGTAAGAGATGGACTGAAGGTCGTCTCCGGCAGCCAGAGTGCAAGCTTCAGCCTGAGCCACATAGACGGCGGAAAATCCTTCATCTCAGAGGGAGAGACCGCAACGATCAACTTCCCCACCTCTGAATTCGAAAGGAAGCCGGGCTTCGGCACACCTGTCTACTGCATATCAAGGCACAACCTCAACATGGCCCTTCTGAATGAGAACATTCCACTCTTCAAGCGCCCAGTTGACATCACTGTGGAGATCAAGGCTTCCTCTCTCTCCTTCAACGGCTTTGAATGCCAAATGGAGGTCCAGGAGGCGAAGAACCCGTCAGATCTCACATCCATCTTCACAAAGGTCCTTGAGGCCTCGGACAAGAGCTATTTCACCCTTGGCAAGCTTACAGTGAACAACAAGTCCGGCATTGAGCATCCGTTCCTGCCGATGTCTGTGCTCAAGCAGGCAAGACGAGACTTCTACGACAAGCTTGACAATGAGTTCACAGAGACGTTGGATGCCATGATTCCAGCCATTGCAACGAACCTTCCTGCGGCCATGGCAAACAATGACCTTCCAAGCAGAAAGGAGCTTGGTCTGTGGGGCACAATCGTTGAGATCGGGAACGAGCGCTATCTTCCACTCTCCCCTTTGATGTTCAACGAGAATCAGGAGATGGAGAAGCTCGATGCCCATCTGAAGGACAACCCGAATTTGATTGTAGGACTTAACAACATTGCACAGCTTCTGTGGGCAAAGAGGCATCCGGAGGCAAGTTTCTTTGCAGATGTCTTCCTGTACACCGAAAACTCGGAGGCCTACTCAAGCCTGAAGTCAGAGCTTCCGAATCTGATAGGCTCCTATGAGCTGGATGAGGACACCCCGTTCAACTTTGTGGGTGACTTCAAACCGCCGCTTTTCATCAGCAGAGTCTGCATGAGACACCATGGATTGGGACTTTCCTGCAAGGATTGCTCCAGAAACAACACCTACCATCTCGAGCAGAACGGGCACAAGTACATCGCAAGCTGCAAGGACTGCATAACGGTGGTCCAATCCTGCTACTCTCCTGTAAAGTAATTTGTCCGTTTTTCATGCAGCCTCCTTTGGGATGATGTTGAAGAACCTCAGTATCATGATTCTGTCAGGGAACTCCTTGCAGAGCATCTGAGCAGGGGTTCTGCCGTTGAGGATCTTTCTGGGATAGTTGTTCATCCAATCCTGGATTTCCCTGATCTCAGCCTTGGAATAGTTTCCGATTGCCGAACCTTTGGGAATGAAACGCCTGATGATTCCGTTGTGCCTCTCGTTGGAACCTCTCTCGGATGCACAGTAGGGATGGGCGAAGAAGATGGTGGTTCTTCTTTTCCTGCTGACGGAGGATTCCTCGATTCCGTCGATGTCCTGAAACTCGGGACCGTTGTCGAATGTGATGCTTCTGAAGAGTCTTCTGAAGTCTCCCGACCCCAGTTCACGCTCCAGGATATCCAGTGCTCTAACTACGGATTGTGCACTCCTGTCCGGAATCCTCCTCGAGATTTCGGTCCGTGTCTTCCTTTCCGTCATGGTGAGCAGACACTCGGAGCCTTTACCCTTGCCGCCTACCACGGTATCTCCTTCCCAGTGTCCGAATTCCTCCCTCGTGGAGACCTCCTCGGGTCTTGTCGTGATGCTTTTGGCCGCCAAAGCGGCATTGTTGTGGTTCCTTTTGCCGTTTCGGTGTTTCCAGCCCTTGCCCTGCAACAGAAGATCCCGCTCCGTCACCTCCGGGATCAGGCCCTCGTGGACATAGCTGTAGAGCGTCTTCTCGCAGATGCGGGTCTCCGTGGGCCAACCTTTGTCGTTGAAGGTGGCAATCACCGCGTAGGGGCTGTAATGCCGCTCCTTCATCAGCTTCCCGATCTCCTTGGCCAGAGTGTAGTCCCTGCCGAGCTTCAGCTCCGGCCCCTTGCCGCTGTCCTTTGCCCTTGCCATGCTCTCTGCATAGTCGGCGTTGTAGACCAGACGTCTCTGAAGACCCTCATCGTACAGATGCTCCACCTGGCCCCTGTCGATCTCCCGCCTGATTGTCCTGGGGTGCTTGTGCAGCAGTGTGCCCAGCATAGTGAGATTCGTGATTTTCGGCAGTTTCCCCGTACCTGAAAGGTAGAACTCCAACTGCAGTCTCTCCTCGTATGTGAAATGACTATGCACACAAACCAGAGGTGTGATACTCTTTACTCGTCCCATGTTGCCTTCCTGATTGATTAGTTTTGTGGTGAAACCAATCTTATCACAGCTTCTGGGACTTTCTTTTTCTTTCCTCCGTTTTTGTGGACAATCTATGTTACTGGTAAGGTGGTCCAATCCTGCTGAAAATAGCTGTGGCGAACTCCTTGTTCTTATAGTATACTAAATTTTCAGAGAGAAAATTCGAAGGAACGCTAGGAGAACATCTCATGGAAGACAAGAAACAGGTCAAACGCAATCTGCTCATGTACCCTCTCGGAACAGTCGGAAGAGACATGGTCTATGCGCTGTTTGCCAATTATCTGCTTACATTCGTAATGATCACAAAGAGCCTTACAGCAGCTCAGCTTACTGCCATCACAGGAATCATGGTAGCTGCAAGAGTCTTTGACGCACTCAATGACCCGATCATGGGTAACATCATTGAGAGAACAAGAACCAAGTGGGGCAAGTTCAAGCCTTGGCTTCTCATTGGAGTCCTCACCTCCAGTGCTGTAGTCATCGCCGCCTTCAACAACAGCGGAATCACCGGCTGGCCATTTGTCATCTATTTCGGCTTCATCTACTTCATGTACAGCATCACATACACGATGAACGACATCTCCTATTGGGGAATGGTACCTGCCCTCTCCTCTGACGGAAACACCAGAAACCAGTTCACCTCCCGTGCAACCCTGTTCGCAGGAATCGGAAGCACACTGGCCTCTGTCCTCATCCCGATGCTCACATCAGGAGACATGGCAATCGGTGGAAACGCAGTCACAGCCTACGGAGTCGTCTCAATCGTCATCTGCATCCTGGCTCCTCTGTTCATCATGTTCACACTCTTCGGAGTCAAGGAGAACAGACAGGACCAGTCAGAGCCTGCTCCTAAGATCAGCCTGAAGATGATCGTCAAGACCATCACAAAGAACGACCAGCTGCTCTGGATCTCACTGATCTTCCTGCTTCAGCAGATCGGAAACGGCCTTGTTGTCGGTGGTATCGGAAGCTTCTACATCTACTTCGAGTTCGGCTACAACGGAAGCCTCTATTCACTGTTCACTACAGTCGGAATGTCCGTCACAGCTCTGCTGATGATCTTCTACCCGGTCATCTCCAGAAAGCTCTACAGAAAGAAGCTCATGGGCGTCCTGCAGATCGTTGCCATCGTTGGCTATGCAATCATGTTCTTCTCAGGACTCCTGCTGCCTGCAACAATGATGAAGTTCTACCTGATCACAGTTGGCTACATGCTTGCAAACTTCGGCCAATACGGCTTCTATCTGATCATGATGATCTCCATAATCAACACAGTCGAGTACAACGAGTACAAATACGGCAACAGAGCAGAGGCAATCATCTCCTCTCTCAGACCGTTCCTCACAAAGCTCGGAAGCGCCATCTGCGTCGCACTTACAAGTGCAACCTACCTCATCTTCAGAGTCACAGAGATCACAAACGGAATCTCCTCTGCAGAGAACGCAGCTGCAATGGATGCCACCTACGACAAGACAGGCGTCATCAGCAACCTGCTCTCCAATGTGCATAAGAGCCAGTCTAGAGGTCTTCTGTTCGCAATGACCCTTGTTCCTCTTGCATTCATGCTCGTAGCATTCTTCATGTACAAGGCAAAGTACAAGCTAGACGAGCCTGAGTACGACAGAATCTGCAAAGAGCTCGAGCTCAGAAAGGCTTCAGTGAAATGAGTATTCTGAGGCTTGTCCTCAAAGCGGCGGCACCACTTCCGAATCTGGAGAGTTTCACCAGATACCTCTTCATTGGACCTCATCCCGATGACATCGAGATAGGCTGTGGTGCCACTGTTTCCAAATTGACTTCACTCGGGAAGGAGGTCTCCTTCCTTATCTGCCTTGATGGGCGCTACGGTCTTGCCAATGCGCCCAAGGGCACAACATCCGAGGAGCTTATCGCCATTAGGCACAACGAGTCTCTGGAGAGCGCCAGAAGCCTTGGTGTAGACGATGTCCACTTCCTTGAGTTCTCCGATGGAGGCTTCTACGATATCGAGGAGCTTCGAAAGGCAATGGCCATCAGAATAGGCGTATTCAAGCCTGATGTTATCTTCGCAGTGGACCCGGATGTCACAAACGAATGCCATATTGACCACCTGAACGTGGGCCGGCAGGCAAAGATCCTTGCAAACTTTGCCTCAAACAAGGAAATAATGGCCCAGTATGGCGCTACACCTGCAAATGTTAAGGCAATTGCGCTCTATATGACCGCCAAACCCAACAGATTCATATCAACACGTGGCGGCCACGTGGCAAAACAGCTGGATGCCATCTTCAACGTCCATCTTTCACAGTTCCCAAAGGGCTGCCCTGAGCAGAAATCAATCCCTCTGTATCTGAAGCTTCGCTCCTACTTCTTCGGCATCAGAAGCTTCAAGGGCCGGGCCGAGGGCTTCAGGGTCATAGACGAGACCCACATGCACTGCATGCCAGAAGGCGGCAACTGATCACACCAAGTATTTATCGATTATCTCATTGATCTTTTTCGTATCCAAAGGGTTTTCTTTGCCCTCAGATGATACTATCACCTCATCACCGATTCTATACCCAGCATCAAGGAACCTAAGCAGCCTGTTCAGATTCTTCTTGCAATATTCATCATCGTCCACCATGCCTAGATGTTCCCAGAGATACTCTCTCCTTGTCCTCTTGTTCAGAACCAGGAAGTCTGGATGGAGGGTATCCTCATTGAATGGACTGAACCCTTCTTTTGGTTCATATCCTACTAGCTTCATCTTGCCGTCAAAACCTATATCGAATATTGGTCTATCATAATCCAGCTGAATCTCAGGTGTAATTGCAATCTCATAGTGATAGGGCACTCCCCTGTCCTTTAGAATATTGGCAATCAGCGCCTCGCTTTTTGACATGACATATTCACCGTTCTGGGTCTCGTAGATGTGATACTTGTCCTTCTTGTTCTGCCTGCGTTTCTTGATCAGTTTTTCGTTCTCCTGCCAATTCTTGGCATACTCGGAATCTGAAAGAGGATATGGGTCAACAAGAGACTTCAATTCCTCAGGGAGAGAATCAAATACCGTTCCTACGTCTGAAGGGCCTTTCTTTTCACTTTTCAGAATAACTACGCATCTCTTTAGCTGGGCAATCTCCCTTTCAACTGCAGGAATCATCTCCTTTCTATAGCGAGACTGCGCATACTGGACCAGGTCTTTCTGGTGCTCTCGTCCGATATACTTTTCGCATCCATTGGCTTTGAGATAGTAGCGGGTTTTTCCTTGGATTCGTTTCAAGATAAGAGATCCATCTTTTCCTTCCTCCGATTCCAATAGATCTTCCATAAAATCGCCTAGATCTTGAATCATCAATTCTATTTCAGATATCAATCGAGCTTTGTTAATTCTTTCCAGTGAATAGTTGTGCGTCTTCATGGTCTCATAATAAGACCGGCTTCTAAGATAAACAACTTAAAAAGTTGTTTTCTGTTTTTTGAGTTTATTTTTAAACTTAAAAATCAAAAAAATAGAAAATAAGTTGCTTTTCTAGGAAGCCATAAACACCCAAGAGGCAGAAATCCAACCTCATAGACATAAAAATGCCCTCCGCACGGGAGGGCCAAATAAGCACTAAGAATATATCAGCCTTTTCTTGACTCGAAGACCGCAGCACCACCAAGGAAGTACTTGGACAGGGTGAAGAACAGGATGAACATTGGAATGGATGCCAGGAAGGCACAGGCCATCAGAGCACCTTCATCGGTCTGCTTCTCCTCTGCGAATCCGGAGATGTACAGAGGCAGGGTCTTGAGCTTCTCTGCCTGAGCACAGAGCATCGGCCAAAGCAGGTTGTCCCACTGGTTTCTGAATGACAGGATACCAAGGGTTGCAATGACTGGTGTTGCATTCGGGAAGACTATTCTCAGGAAGATCGAGAACTCTCCAAGACCATCGACACGTGAGGCATCAAGGTACTCACTCGGGAATGTGATAAGATACTGTCTCATCTGGAAGACACCGAAGGCACTGACTGCGAACGGCACTATCAGTCCCGGCAGGGTGTTCATAAGACCGATCTTTCTTGTGACCATGTACAGAGGGATCATGATGGCTTCGAAAGGAATCATCATGGTGCTCATGATTGCCATGAAGACGAAGTTTCTTCCCTTGAAGCGGAACTTTGCAAGTCCGTAGCCGCATAGGGCTGATAAGAAGACCGTTGTCACGGAACAGGTTATGGCAACAATAAGTGAGTTCAGCATTGCCCTGAAGAAGATGTTGTTATTGTTGTTGCCGTGGATTGCCTTCAGGAAGTTCGTCATGAAGGTCCTGCTTGAGGACGTGAAGTACTTCTTGCTAGGGATCCAGTTGAACGGCATTGCCATGATCTGCTTGGCATCCATGAAGGAGGCCACGAACATGAACAGGATCGGGAAGATGGTGAACAGAACAAGGATTATCAGGATGATGTGGGTGATCACCTCACCTACACTGACTTTTCCGACATACTGGTTATTCATACTCTGCCTCCATCAATACTCGACATCATCTCCACCCTTCTGAGTAGAGAACTGCAGATATGTGAATATCAGCATGATGAAGAACAGAATGATTGACATGGCGCTTGCCCTGCCAAGTTTACCGAAGCGGATACCTGTGAAGTAGATGTTCATCGTGATGACGTCGATCGGGAGTCTTGCTGTTCCACCCTGGACGAACATGTACTGTGTACTGAAGGTCTTCAGACACTGCAGCATGGCCATGATTGAGACCAGCAGGACTGTCGGCTTCAACAGAGGAAGAGTGATCTTCCAGAAGGTGTGCCATCTTGAGGAACCGTCGACGATTGCCGCCTCATAGATTGTAGGAGGAATCGAGGCAAGTCCTGTGATGAACAGGATCGTGAAGTATCCGATATACTTCCAGAAGTACACTATGATGGTTGAAACCTGAAGCATCGTGTTGTCTGTGAGCCACCTATAGTCCTTTCCTGAAGTGAACAGCAGGGTGTTGGACAGCTGGTTGATCAGGCCTGTAGGCTGGAACATGATTCTCCAGATTGTTGCTGCGACAACCGATGAAAGTACGGCTGGAAGATAGTATGAAAGCTCGAAGAACTTCTTCTGTCCCGGCTTTCTTAATTGCATGATCAGAACTGACAGCAGGAGAGCTATGATGACCATAGGAATAAAGCATCCCAGGGTGAAGAATCCTGTTGCCTTAAGAGAATTGACGAGTGGGAATCCGCCGTTGCTCTTGGTGAAGAGATAGACGTAGTTGTCAAATCCCGTGAATTTCCAGTTTCTTCCAACAGCTTCCCTGTTTGTAAGGCTTGTCATGAAAGCGTTGATGATCGGGTAGAAACTGAACATTGCAAAGAACAGAAGGCATGGCACTGTGAATGCGAAACCGTATCTGGCCTGCTTTCTTTCTATGCTATAGGTCTTTGTTTTTGATTTCATGATGAAAATCCCTTGGTTTTTCTTAAAATACAATCGATGGGCCACAAACGTGACCCATCGACTAAACTAACGAGTAAAATCAGTGAACTCACTCAGCGAGCAGCTCGAGAACGTTAGCCTGGAGTGTCTTGTAAGCATCTGCCGGCTCAACACCCTGGAGCATGACGTTGTTGATAGCTGTATCGATCTGTGACTGGATGGAAGCTGAGTTCTTTCCATGATAGACGATGTGAGCTCTTGCGAAGTCACCACTGAAGACCTCTGAGAATGGCATGTTCTTGTAAACTTCGCCATTGAGCAGTGATGTGAGAGGCTGGATCAGACCGACCTTTGTGAGATACTCCTCAGCATGTCCCTCTGTCAGGAGGAAGTACTTGATGAGCTCCCAGCCCCAGTACTGCTGTGCCTCTGTGGCCTCTGAGTTGACATGGTAGTAGTGACCATAGTAGCAACCTGCAACGTCCTTGACTGCATTCTCGAATACTGGATATGGAACAACCATCCAATCTCCGCTGTTGTAGAAGTCTGGGTTATCGGAAAGGATTCTTGACTCCTGATAGAGACCGGTGTTAGCCATAGCGATGTCCAGATTGTGCTTGTTGAAGAGCTTTCTGGCTGCTGTCATTGTTGAGTTACCAAGGTTGTTTCCACTTGGACCCCACTCCTTCATGAATGTGAGAGCCTTGACCCAGGCTTCCTCATTGACACATCCCTCAGTCTCTGAGAGCTCACCACCGAGCTGCTCGACCATTGGAACGAAGTATGTGAGTGAGTAGGAATATCTGAAGTCGAAACCTCTTCTTGTGATGATGTCACCATCTCTGAGGACGATCTTCTTGGAAACCTCGACCATGTCTTCCCATGTCTTCGGATAGTCTTTCTCAGGATCGAGACCTGCAAGGCGGAAGACTTCCTTATCAAGGAAGATACACCAGTTTGTCAGCTCGAGTGGGAGACCATAGAAGTCACCATCAAGGTAGACAGCGTCGATCATGCCGTCTGCATAGTGAGCGCGCATGTCCTCAGCATCCTTGAATCCGACGACTGAATAGTCGACTGGAGCAACAAGACCCTTCTCGATGTACTCATAGGAGTTCTCAATCGGGAGGTTCCAGACTGTTGGGCCATTGCCTGCAGCATAAGCTGTCTGCATGTTCTGGCGGAGTCCCTCAGCACCATAGCGAGCAACTTCGACTGTTACATTTGGATGAGCTGCTCTGAACTCATCGAGCCAAGCATCCTCGAGCTTCTGTCTTGCGGCATCCTCGTGTGTCCAGAATACGATTGTGACAGGAGCATCTTTGTCGAATGATGCTGCTTCCTGAGCGCCCTGTGCGAACATAGGAACGATCAGAGCGAAAACCAAAAGCATTGCGATTAATACTTTCTTCATATTTCATCTCCTTTTGTGTGTTTAAGGTTTAACCTCTAGCATTAAAATTATAGGTCACAATATTTCATAAAGCAACAGAAGATTTTTATGCAATTTTTACAAAAAGTCCTAAAAGAAACGTCATTTAAGCACATAAAAATGAGGTTTTCACATTTAGCAAACTTTTTTCACAACAAACAGAAAGGGGCCGAAATTAATCGGCCCCCAGAGATATGGGAAATGCTTTTGGTTAGTATTTCAATCATTCATGCTTGGAGGGAATCATAACCAGAAATTATTCTTCCCAAGCAGAGTCTCAGTGCTCGGCCTCGAACTTCTTAAGGAAGTCGACAAGAGCGACGACGCCTTCCTTGGGCATTGCGTTGTAGATGGAGGCTCTGAGTCCGCCCACGCTCTTGTGGCCCTTCAGGTTGTCGTAACCTGCTGCCTTTGTGGCTGCAACGACCTCTGCATCAAGCTCTGCGCTTTCTGTGACGAACGGGATGTTCATCAGAGAGCGGTCCTTCTTCTCGACTGTTCCCTTGAACATCTTGCTCTGGTCCAGGAAGTCGTAGAAGACCTTTGCCTTGTCCTGGTTGATCTTGTCCATCGCTGCAAGTCCACCAAGGCTCTTCAGATACTTGAAGACCTTGCCGCAGCAGTAGATTGCCCAGCAGTTCGGTGTGTTGTACATGCTGCCTGCATCTGCGTGTGTCTTGTACTGGAGATAGATTGGCAGATTTGTCAGATCGTCACGGATCAGATCCTCACGGATGATGACAACGACCATTCCTGCAGGACCGACGTTCTTCTGGACTCCGGCGTAGATCAGACCGTAGTCTGAGACGTTGCAAGGTCTTGAAAGGAACATCGAGCTCTGGTCAGAGACAAGGACGTGGCCCTTTGTGTTAGGGAGCTTGTTCCATGTGACACCATGGATGGTCTCGTTCTCACAGATGTAGACATAGTCGGTGTCCTCTGGGATGTCCAGGTCCGAGCAGTCTGGGACGTAGGTGTAGTTCTTGTCCTTTGAGGATGCTGCAACGATGACCTCACCAACCTTCTTGGCCTCTGCAATGGCCTTCTTTGACCATGCACCGGTCTCGATGTAGACAGCCTTGCCGTTCTTCATAAGGTTCATAGGGATCATGGAGAACTGAAGTGTGGCTCCGCCTTGGATGAACAGGACCTTGTAGTTGTCAGGGATTCCCATCAGGTCTCTGAGGTCCTTCTCTGCATCATCGATGATCTGCTGATAGACCTTTGATCTGTGGCTCATCTCCATGACGCACATGCCGCTTCCGCGGTAGTTCATCATCTCATCACGGATCTCTTCAAGGACAGGCTCCGGCATCATTGCTGGACCAGCTGAGAAATTGAATACACGACCGTACTTCATAATATGTCCTCCGAATTCTCCCCAAACGCAAAGGCGCAAAGGGGTCTCAAAATTGTTATCTGTATTATACACTACACCCCGTTCGTATGGAATGCAACAAAAATCAGAGAATTTTTTCTACAAACATAATTTTAGATAGCAAATTCTGAGGAATACTTCAAAATCTAGTCAAAACATTGCCATTTGCGTAAAAACACTCTGCTTATTAGCCACTGCGATTGAATAAGTTTACAATAATAATTATTCTTCTGAATAGAAACATAGGAAATCAACTAGAAGGAAAAAAATGGCCACATTCAGAATAGGCAAGAAATCAGACGTTGACATGACACAGGGCAAGATCACTCCGATGCTTGTCAATTTCGCCATACCTCTGCTGTTAGGCTTTCTTTTCCAGCAGCTCTACAACACTGT
>DMOO01000106.1 GCA_003456855.1 Sphaerochaeta sp. | reverse complement strand
GATCAGGGAACAACAAGTTCCAGATGTATTCTGTTTGACCATTCAGGTAACATATGCAGCGTAGCCCAGAAGGAGTTCACCCAGATATTCCCGAAACCGGGTTGGGTCGAGCATGACGCAGAGGAGATCTGGGACACAACCCTTGAGGTCTCCAGAGCAGCAATGAAGAAGCTCGGCGTCACAGCCAAGGAGATAGACTCAATAGGAATCACAAACCAGAGAGAGACAACGGTCATCTGGGACAGAGCAACAGGAAGACCGATAACCAACGCCATTGTCTGGCAGTGCAGAAGAACAGCCCATATCATCGACAAGCTGGTGGCCGACGGCTATGCAGATACAATCAGAGACAAGACAGGACTGGTTCCTGACGCATACTTCTCAGGCTCCAAGATCAAATGGATCCTGGACAATGTCCCAGGAGCAAGAACAAGGGCCCGAAACGGCGAACTTGCCTTCGGAACAATAGAGACATGGCTGATCTGGAGGCTCACAAACGGTGCAGTCCATGTGACAGACCATACCAACGCCAGCAGAACACTGCTATTCAACATCCACACCCTCCAGTGGGATGACGAACTTCTAAATATCCTTGACATTCCAAAGAGCCTGCTTCCAGAGGTCAAGCCTTCAAGCTGCATCTATGGAAAGACTGACTTCGAGATCTATGGTGGAGAGATTCCAATCGCCGGTGCAGCCGGAGACCAGCAGTGCGCCCTCTTCGGCCAGTGCTGCTTCGAGCAGGGTGACATGAAGAACACCTACGGCACAGGCTGCTTCATGCTGATGAACACAGGAAAGAAGCCGGTCAAGTCAAACAACGGACTTGTCACAACAATCGCAGTGGGATATCAGGACCATGTGGAATATGCCCTTGAGGGCAGCGTCTTCGTTGCAGGTGCAGCCATCCAGTGGCTCAGAGACCAGATGGCAATAGTTGAGAACGCCCCTGAAAGCCAGGAATGGGCCGAGAAGGTTCCAGACACTGCCGGCTGCTATGTTGTTCCGGCCTTCACGGGCCTCGGAGCCCCATACTGGAAGCAGAACGCCAGAGGAATCGTCGTTGGACTTACCCGTGGCTGCAGCAGAGCACACTTCATCAGGGCAACACTCGAGTCCCTTGCCTATCAGGCACATGACATTGCGAGGTCCATGGAGCAGGATTCCGGTCTCAAGATCACAAGCCTTCGCGTCGATGGCGGAGCCTGTGCCAACAACTTTTTGATGCAGTTCCAGAGCGATGTTCTCAATTCAGAGGTCGTAAGACCTAAGTGCATAGAGACAACAGCCCTTGGAGCCGCCTATCTTGCAGGACTGGCAACAGGCTACTGGAAGAGCAAGGACGACATCAGGAAGAACTGGGGAATCGACAAGAAGTTCCAGCCTTCAATGCCTGAGCAGAAGAGAAAGAAGGCTGTGGACGGCTGGAAGAAAGCCGTCAAGACAGCCATCTTCTGGGCAGAGAACTAAGACAAGTGCGGAAGAACAGGGGTTGGACTCTGTTCTTCCGTTTTTTTGTCAAAGATTACTAAATACATGCTATGATTCTTTCGAGGAGAAATAAATGAGCTCTACAAAACAGGAAAGCAGAAGCTACATAGCCAGAACCAGTGGTCTGAAGACAAAGGACTACTTCGGCTATGCCTTGGTAGACACAGCAGGATGTTTCACATTCGCGCTGGTCACGTCACTTCTTCAGAAGTTCTACACAGACATCTTCCACATCAGCCCGCTGTTCATCATGATCATGTTCGTCGTGGCAAGAATATGGGACGGAATCAATGACCCGATCATGGGAAGAATTGCAGATACGATCAAACCCAGCAAGTTCGGCCGTTATCGCCCTTGGATTCTCTATGTAGCCGTACCGTTCACAATCGCCGGCATTCTGATGTTCGTCAAATGGCCTGGACTCGGAGAAGCCGACCATTACACAGCTACATGCGTCTATGCAACCGTCACCTATGTTCTATATGGAATGATATACACGGCCCTGCAGATCCCTTACGGTTCTCTGGCCTCCGTCGTCACTACAGACGTCAAGGAGAGAAACAAGCTCTCCGTCTGGCGTTCAATGGGTGCCGCCTTCGGTTCCATCCCGGCAATCGCACTTGCCAGCTTTGCCTATGCAAAGCGTCTTGATGCAGCAGGAAACGAGGTCATCGGAGAGAACGGAAAGGTCATCACAGACCTTCAGTACAAGCCTGTCATCACCGGTGTCATCCTCATTGCCCTCATCTCGATGGTCTGTCTGTTCATCGCCTTTGCCCTGAACAAGGAAAGGGTCAAGACAAAGCCACAGCCAAAGCAGAAGGGTGCAACGGTCAAGGCCATCAAGATCCTGTTCGGAAACAAGGCCTTCATCTCCATCAGTCTAGTCTCAATGCTCCTGCTTGCAGGTCAGATGTTCACACAGAGCTTCTACACATACCTGTTCAACGACTACTTCCATGCAAACTGGATGAACCTCGCCTCACAGGCATGCACCTACTCCCCTATGCTGATTATGATGTTCTTCCTTCCAAAGCTTGCCCATAAGGTTGGAAAGAAGGAGGTCACAGCAGTTGGAGTCGCAATCGCAGCCCTGGCGAACCTGGTTCTCTACTTCCTCAAGGGAATGGACCCATCTTCATTGATCATGATCTTCCTGGCACTCTGCTTCATCAGCGGCTGCGGACTTACAACACTTGTCATGCAGCTCTGGGCAATGGCCACCGACGCCATCGATGAGATCGAGGTCAAGACAGGTTCAAGAGATGACGGAACAGCCTACTCCTTCTTCGCATTCTTCAGAAAACTCGGTCAGGTCATCGCAGCCATCTGCGTCAACGGTGCATTGATGGGAATGAACTACAAGTACGAGAAGGGAGCCGTGCAGACTCTTGAGAACCTCAGAAGCATGTACGACCTTGCAACCCTGATCCCGGCTGTCATGTTCGCAGTCATGGCCCTGATCCTCTTTGTCTTCTACCCTCTCTCACGCAAGAAGGTCGAGGAGCTGCAGGACCTCAAGGAAAGGGCACTCAAGGAATCCTACGAGAAGAACAACATCGATATCGAGTGATTTGTCTTTGATTCGCTTTCAAAGGGGCTGCTTCGGCAGCCCTTTTCATTTGTTGGAAAGGATTAATCACTACATAGAAAGCTATTTTTAACGTTCCATGTAGAAAAGTTCTACATGAATCTCAGAAAACTTGGTTCTATGTAGAACACCATAGTCTCTGGGATAATTGTTGCAAAAAGAAAGGGCCATCGCAAAGCGACAGCCCCATATGGATTCAACTGATTCTCAGTATTTTTCAACAGGGATGTTGAGCAGTCTGCAGAAGGCCTCGAGCTCATCGACGATGTTTGCATAGGCAACGACGAAGTGTGGCTCCCAGCCAGCCTTGACTGAATCATAGACAAGGTCGTGTGCATTTGAGTCTGTCTTGACCACAACAGAGGCTCCGATGAACTGCTTTGGCTTGTCCAGAGCACTTCCGGTTGAGACGAAGGCTCTGAACTTTCCATCGGCGTCTCTTCCGATTCTGAAGATCGTGACCTCCTTGCAGCTCTTGCAGCCGAAGTCCATTGCAGGACCAATCTTTCTGTTTGGATGGACACCAAGTGTAGGCTTGGATGCAAGTGATGGTGCGCACATTCCGCAGTGCCAGAAGCTGACTGTGTTCTCGTCCTCGTCCATGGAGACCGGATCTCCGAAGAAGACTGCGTTCTTTGAAAGCCTTGAGGCGATGAACATCGAGAGTCCACCGTACATGTCGCTCTCACAGGCACTGGAGATTCCCATGTCGTTGAGCATAGAGAGGACTGCGCAGTTTGGTGTTCCGAACTGTGTGAAGAGATCAGGCCAGCATCTTGAGCCGATGACCTTGACGTTGTTGGCTGTGCAGAATTCCAGATAGGCCTTCATAAGTCTTGCATAGCCTTCCCTGTTCTTCTCAGGAAGATCCTCATAGCCGCAGCAGGTTGTGCAGAAGTCATCGAGGTACTTCTTGCAATCCTCGAAGTCATAGGCCTTGGCCTTGTCCAGAAGCTCTCTGACCTCGATGCTTACAAGGCGGCTTCCGAAGACGCGCTGGATGTCTGCATCCATGGCACGGCCGAAGCCGAAGCCCTCAGGTGTTGTACCGATGGCTGCTACCTTGATGCTTCTCAGCTCTGTGATTGTCTTGACTGCCTCAGCATTGACCATTATGGCCTTCTTGACCTCTGAGCTCTCTGGTGAGCCGAAGACATAGCCGAAATTCCTCTTGCCAAGGTTATGCATGACGTTGCCTGCTGAATAGGCGCCGGTCAGAGAGTTCAGTCTGAGTCTCTTTCCGTCGATGACAGGCTCCTTCAAGGTCCACAGAAGAAGTGGGACCGAAGGGAAAGCAGCTACAACCTCTGAGCAGTAGGCTGCGTTTGCAAATGTTATGTTCTGAAGGACGATAAGGTCCGGATCTACATTTGAAAGGTATGATTTGAGGTCTGTAAGGGAAAGAAGCATCTTCTCCGGGCAGACTGCCTCTGAACCGAAGCACTCCTTCATGAGGGCGCATGACTTGTTGAACTGGTCACCTGCAACTTCAAGGTCAAAGGTTGGAACTCCTATTGGGACATATACGAACTGCATAAGGATCCTCCTATTTCTTTCTTTGTGAAAGTTTCAGTTCATTATAGATTCACATTTGCCATTTGTAAACAAGGATTGCTGACAAAGACCCCCTATTTTCTATATCATTTGCCCATGGCACTTCTAAACAAATACAAAGCGGACATGACTGTCCTTCCTAGCAACTGTGACTTCGAGTGCAAGCTCGGACTCTATGACACCTTCAGAATCTTCATGGACATAGCAAACACCCATGCAGGCATTCTCGGAGTCGACCAGGCCGCACTCATGGACCAGAACCTCTTCTGGCTCACAGTCAAGACAAGGATACATTTCTTCAAGAGACCTTTCATGAACTCACCCATGAAGATAGAGACATGGCCGGTCAAGCCAGGTTCCCTCAGATCAGACAGATGCTACAGACTTCTGGACAGCGAGGGTCTCATTGCCGAGGGAAGAACCGAATGGGCCGTCATGGACCTTAACAGGGGACGCCTATCAAATATAAAGGATATCTTTCCTGCCGAGCTGGTATTCAATGAAGAGGACATCTCGGTTGTAGACTATCCAAGAATAGTAGCCTGTGATGACACCTATACCGAAAAAGGATCATACAGAGTAAACTCTTCGGACATCGACATGGGTCATCACATGAACAATACCGCCTATGTCAGAGCGCTTCTGGGAATCTACTCCGAACAGGAGCTCACAGAGATGGACATCCAGGAGATAACAATGATCTACAAGACTTCTGCACACGAGGGTGATATACTGACACTTAAGGAAAAGAGAACGGACAACATCGTTGAAGCCGGCCTCTATTTCCCTGACGGAAAACCCTCTGTTCTTGCACAGATAGTGTGTAAAGGCTGATTTGCAACCGCTGGTTGACAAATTTCCAAGCACTCTTGGTGGAACGCAACGAAGGCATTGAATAGCATTGACTCATAAACCGTGGAAAGCGGAAAGGAGTTAACATGATATTAGCTGATAAGATCATCGACCTAAGAAAAAAGATGGGTTGGTCCCAGGAAGAGCTCGCAGAACAGCTTGGAGTTTCAAGACAGTCTGTTTCAAAATGGGAGAGCGCCCAGTCAATCCCTGATATGGACAAGATAATAAGGATGAGTGACATATTCTCAGTGTCAACGGACTATCTTCTCAAGGATGAGATGGGAGAGAGCGAGATCGTTCCACAGACCTCATCAGAACCTGGTCTCAGGAAGGTCTCCATGGAAGAGGCATCTACATATATGAAGATAAGAAAGGAGAGTGCCCCGACAATGGCATTGTCCACCCTTCTATGCGTAGCCTCCCCTATTCTTCTTCTGCTTCTTCTGGGTTTCTCGGAAGGCGGGTATATCAACATGAGCGAGGTCCTGGCAGCAGGCCTGGGAGTAAGCATACTGATATTGATGGTTGCAATCGCAGTGGTAGGATTCATGAGAGCAGGATCCAAGTCGTCTGAGTATGGATTCCTGGAGACGGAGAACTTCGAGACCGAATATGGTGTCTCCGGCCTTGTGAAGAGAAACAAGAATGAGTTCAGGGATACATATACTCGTATCAACACGATCTCCACTGTGCTCTGCATAGTCTCCGTCATACCTCTGATCATTGTTTCCGTTGTGTTTGGAACACCGGGTCCGGTGCTCTTCTGCGTATGCCTTCTTCTGTTGGCGATAGCAATCGCCTGCTACGGCTTCGTCTACGTGGGAACCATAATGGGTTCATACGACAAGCTTCTTGAGGAAGGTGATTATACCAGAGAGAACAAGGTCAACAACAAGAAGGCCTTCCCCTTCTCCTCCTTCTACTGGTGCATCGTTGTTGCAGCCGGACTCATTCTGCTCTTCACCGGCTTCGACTACTTCTGGCTGGTCTTTGCCATCGCCGGAGTCCTCTATGCCCCTATCAGGATACTCTTTGTCCATCTCATGAAAAAATGAGACCTTGAAGAGGCCCTTTGTTTAGCTTATTCTTCAAATATGAACAAAGGGCCAGACATTGCAGAGATCATCCCATACGTTGCGAGGGAATTCGGATTGGGAAACGTTGTCTCCTTCGAGGAGCTGACAGCCGGTAAGGTCAACCACACCTACAAGGTTGAAGCCTATCAAGGGGACTCTGTCCAAAGCTTCATTTTCCAGAACGTCAACACCTATGTGTTCCGAAGGCCAAGAGAGGTCATGGAGAACATCAGACGTGTCACGGAGCACATAGAGAGATACAACCCTGAGATGCTTTGCATCCACTATAGGACAACATCCTCAGGCAACACCTTCTTCGACATGATCACATCCTTCTGGAGGGTCTACAGGTTCATTGATTCCGTCACCTACAACTCATCGAAGAACCCGGTTGTGGTCCGCAATGCAGGTGCAGCCTTCGGCCAGTTCCAGAGAAGTCTCAGAAACTGCGACTCGACCTACCTGCACTACACCATCAAGGACTTCCACAACACAACAAAGAGGTACCAGACCCTGGAGAAGGACTTCAAGAAGAATCCTCTTGGACTTTCGGAAAGCTGCAGGGATGAATATACCTACATCATGTCCATGAAGGACAAGGCCCTCCTTCTGGACAGACTTTTCGCAGAGGGCAGGATTCCTGTAAGGGTCACCCACAACGACACCAAGATAAACAACGTCCTCTTCAATGAGGAGACGGGAGAGGCCATCTGCGTGGTCGATCTGGACACCGTCATGCCAGGCTTTGCAGGCCATGACTTCGGTGATGCTGTTCGCTCCTGCGCCAACTCCATGGGCTCCGCGAGCCTTGAATTCGACAAGGTCAGCATAGATCTGGACATATACAGGGCCTTTGCAGAGGGCTTTCTCTCAAAGACGGCAGATGTCCTGACAGAAGAGGAGAAGGACTCCCTTGCCGGAAGCTGCCTTGTGATGACACTTGAGCTTGCCTCCAGATACGTTGATGACTATCTGACGGGAGACAGGTACTTCAAGGCCAAGTACCCCACCCAGAACCTGGACAGGGCCAGAAACCTAATAGCCCTTGCAAAGGACATGGACAGGAACATGGACAGGATGAAAGCCATAATAGGAGAGATCTGAGATGGAAAGCATCCCTTTGATCGAACAGGAGCTTAAGAACAGACTGAAGAGACTCTGCCCAAGGCTGGTGCTGGCATCACAGTCCCCAAACCGCAGATTGACGTTGGAGGAATGTGGGGTTGAGGTCATAACCAGACCACAGGACATATGGGAGATCTGTGGGTTGACCAATCCCCCTGATGTTGTCACAGTGCTTTCAAAGCAGAAGATGGAAAGCTATCTAAGCAGCAAACTCTTCAATCCGGATATCGTTGCAGTTGCAGCTGATACTCTAGTCAGTCTTGACGGCAAGCTCCTTGGCAAGCCAAAAGATGAAAAGGAAGCAAGGGCCATGTACTCGGAGATGTCAGGCCGCTGGCACGATGTGTTCTCAGGGATGTCAGTCTACATCCCAGGCAGAGACGGCTTTGTAATGGTCAGTGACAAATCAAGTGTGAAATTCCTTGACCTTTCAGAAGAGCAGATAGACTGGTACATCTCCACCGGTGACTACATGGGTGCAGCTGGCGGATACAGAATCCAGAGAAGCGGCTACAAGCTCATCGAGAGGATAGACGGGAGTTTCTCGAACGTAATTGGAATACCTCTGGAGAGACTTGCAGAGGTTCTTGAAAGCTGATCAGACAAAGAGCTCAAGGATGAAGACCACAATGCAGCAAGCGGCAGAGACCGTTATCATGTTTGCGCCTATCCAGGCCAGGACAATTCCGACAATCAGTGCGACTCCACCAGCCATCGGGCTGTTTGTTGCATTCACTATTGCAGGGAAGGTCATCACCGACAGAGTGACATAAGGTACATAGTGGAAGAAGGACCTGAGGAACCTGTTCTTGATTGGATGTCTCAGAATCAGAAGAGGAAGGATCCTTATGACGGCAGTGATGAGACACATGCCGATTATGTAGACATATGCGTTCATTCACTCACCTCCTTCTTATCCTCGTCCTTCAACGGGAAAGCTATGGCAAGCACCGTGGCAATTATGACAGTCAGGATCACAGACCTTGTCCCCTCTGAGAGTTCGCCGATATACGGTAGCCTGAAAGCCAGATAGCTGAGCATAAAACAAACAGGAATGGCAAATAGAAGCACTCGGTCCTTCTTTGCAGGAGGAACAAAGGAAGCTATGAACATTCCATAGAGGGCAACGCTCAAGGCGCTTACAAGCCTTACCGGGAGAATGTTTCCGGCAATGATCCCCAGAGCTGTTCCTATGGACCAGGCGGGCACCGCCACCACAATCGCCCCGTAGTTGACAAAGGGATTCAGCGGTGCGTCCAGGGATATGGACAGACTGAATAGCTCATCTGTTATGTAGAAGCCTACGCCGAACCTGTGGATCAACGGAGTGTCCTCTCTGAACCTCTGTCCCAGGGCGCAGCTCATCAGAAGGTATCTGCCGTTGGCCACCAAGGTAACCAGAACAAGCTCCAGAAGTGACGCTCCGGCTCCTATGAGGGAGAACATTGCGTACTCCCCTGCTGAGGCGCTGTTGAGAAGACTTGCCAGAAAACCCTGGAAGGGAGTAAGGCCCACGGCCTTGGCTGCAATGCCAAGAGAGAAAGAGACTGCAAAATAGCCCAGGGCAATTGGAATTCCGGCCCTGATACCCATTCTGAATGCTTCTCTGTTAGTCATTGCAAACCCCTTACACTGTTGTCAACGTGTATATTTATACAAATTTTAATTAATGTACATGGATTTTGGACAAATTCTTTCAAAAGATATACTCAGACTTCCATGACCTCTGCCCCTTCTGCAAGCTTCTTCCTTGTGACTATCTTCATTGTTATGAAGCAGGAAAGTCCGCCTACCAGGTCGGAGACAGGTTCAGCGGCAAACACCCCGTAGACACCCAGACCGAAGAGATGAGGAAGAATCAGAACAAGCGGGATGACAAGTATCGCCTTTCTGAAAAGGGAGAAGAACAGAGCATGCTTGGCCATTCCAAGTGATGTGAACACGCCCTGTCCTACGGACTGGAAGGCCATGCAGAACTGCAGAGAGAAGAAGATCCTTATGCTTATGATGCAGCAGTCAATCACCTCCTGGTCATCTGTAAACCATTCAACGAAGAACGAAGGGAACCTCATCATCACTGCCCATGTAAGGATGTAATACGAGAGAAGGAGCGTCAGCATTATGTTTATGGCGCTCTTGGTGCGGTCGAAACGCTTGGCTCCGTAGTTGTAGCTTATCACAGGCTTGGATGCACCGGAGACGCCACGGACCACGGCGAAC
>DMOO01000084.1 GCA_003456855.1 Sphaerochaeta sp. | reverse complement strand
GAACCTCATAGCCAAGCACATTGTAATCGAATAGGACTACATCCCTGGAGACGAATGACACGGAAAGAGATCCGTAGTCGAAGGCGAACTCGAACTCCTCGCCTCTCTTATCTATGTTCCTGAGACACCCGAGTGTCCTCTTCATCAGACAACCTCCTTAAGGATCCTAAGGGCATTGCCCCTGCAGATCTTCTCATAGACGCTCTGGCTGATCTTGCCGCTTTCCACAGCCTCATCCAGGAACCTGGACAGGTTGGCCTGCGGCATGTCAATCCAATTGCTCATGGCAATGTCTGTTGCATAGACGATATTGTCCTGGAACTCATCAAAGAACCGGTATGTCAGCTCGGTGTCCCTCATGAGGGCGCTGTAGCCTGACATGGCGGAAAGGTCCGCCACAAGGTTCTTGTGCCTTCTCATCAAGTCAAAGACAACACCGGGCTTTCTGATCGGTGATGTGAAGTAGTCATGACGGTTCTCTTCGGTGACGTCATCTCCGAACTCTGCCCAGAATGCCATGGAATGTCCCATTATAATGATCTTCGGGAACATTGTCAGCACCTTGTCCAAACGAGGCAGATGGAGGTCATCAAGCACTCCATAACCAACACCCGGCTTCCCGAAATGCAGGATAACCGGCATCTCGCACTTCTCGCAGTACTTGAAGAAATTGAGCATCTTAGGGTCATCAAGGTACATGTTAGCAGTAAGTTCGCTTATGCCTCTGGCACCCATGGCCTTGTAATGCATCATCAGCAGAGTGAAATCCGTCTGGTCCGAGTTCATCAGGTTCCTTGGGTCGATGGATGCGAAATACCAGCCTATTGTGTCACTGTACTTTGACACCATTGCCCTTACCTCACGCGGGGACAGGAAGTTGGTGAGGCACTCTGAAGTAGCTCCACCAGGCAGCACTAGGCCCTTCTCAACTCCAAGAACGTCATACATCCTCCTCACATCCTCAGGGGTGCTGAAATGCGGACGGTCCATCGGGAGATTGAACTCGTTGATGTCCGAGCAGTGCATGTGCATATCGATTTTCTTTACAATCATAGCATCATCCTTTGAGGCCGCCGGCGGCAAGACCCTCGACGAAGTACTTCTGCAGTGAGAAGAACACGATTATACATGGCAGAATCGAGATGAAGGACATTGCCATGACCTGGTTCCACATGACTCCGGTCGAGGAGTCGAACGAAGCTCTCAAGCCCAGCGTTACGGTGAACTTCTTTGCGCTGTTGACGTACAGCATGGCATTGAAGTAGTCGTTCCACTTCCACATGAACTCAAACAGTCCACATGAGAGCATTGCAGGCATGCACATCGGGACGATGATGTGGAAAAGCGTCTGGAAGGAGTTGCAGCCGTCGATGGTTGCAGACTCGTCAAAATCCCTTGGAATCGATCTCATGAACTGGATCATCATGTAGATCAGGAAGGAGTTCACTGCAAACGCCGTAGGGATTATCAACGGCTTGTAGGAGTTCAGCCAACCAAGCTCCTTGAAGAGAATGAAGGTCGGGACCATGATTACAGCGTTGGGCAGCATCAGCATGCCGATCATGATGAAGAACAGAACCTTCCTTCCCATGAAACGGAACCTTGCGAACCCATATGCTGTCAAAGTCGTTGAGATTATTGTAAAAACAACAGAAGGAGCAGCCACCTTAACGGAGTTCAGAAGGAATGTTGAGAATGTGTTTCGCCCCACTCCCTTCCAACCTCTGGCAAAGGAGTCCCAGACCCACTTTCCGGATGGGATGATGTGATGGTTTACAAATATCTCCTCGTTGGTCTTGAATGCGGCACCGACCATCCACAGAAGAGGATAGATAAGAACTATTGCAAACAGGACGCTCAATGATGTCCAGATGATTGTCCAGACACGGTTTCTTGCAGTCATTCCCATGCTCATACGCTGTCACCTCCATCCTCGTAGTAGGTCCAGTACTTCTGTGTCCTGAAGATGAACACCGTAAGGACCATGATGACTGCGAAGAGCACCCAGCTCTCGGCGCAGGCATAACCCATCTTGTAGTTAAGGAAGGCATTCTCGTAGAGCATGTATCCATACAGATAAGTGGACTTGAGAGGTCCACCCTGGGTTATGAGCAAGGTGCCTGTGAACTCCTGAAAGGTGTTCACCAGACCCATCAGAAGATTGAAGAAGAAGATAGATGAGATCATCGGCAGTGTAATGTTGAAGAAGGTTCTCATCTTCCCTGCTCCGTCGACCGTTGCAGCATCATAGAGATCCTGGGGAACAGCCTTTATCGCAGCCAGGAACAGAACCATGGTGGAACCGAACTGCCAGATGTTCAGAAGTCCAAGAGTGAACAGAGCTAGCTGTGGACTGAACCACGCCGGGCCCTTCACCCCAACTAAAGAAAGAATATTGTTAAGAACTCCACTCTCGGAGAACACTACTTTCCAGATCATTGCAACCGCGACGCTTCCGCCAAGAATCGATGGAAGATAGTAGATCGAACGCAGTGCATAGGAGACCCTTGTCGACCTGCTTAACATCAAGGC
>DMOO01000145.1 GCA_003456855.1 Sphaerochaeta sp. | reverse complement strand
ATGTTCTACTGGCTTGGAAACCCGTCGGTCTTCCTCGCCATGGTCAAGCTCATAGAGGACCGCATCAACGTCGACCACGACACCGACATCGCAGATGTTGAGGTCATAATCTTCGTTGAGGACTCGGTGCGCTTCATATCCTCCTATCTGCCTCAGATGTACATGCTTCTGATCGAGCAGAACAGAGCCTCCATCAGAGAGGCCCTGAACGAGTGGGGCACCAAGGTCAGAATGCGCGGCAGACCAAAGATTCTGCTTGCTAGATCCTACGATGAGGCCATCGAGCTCTACAACAAGTACCGCCAGAACGTCCTTGGTGTCATAACCGATCTGACTTTCGAGTCCCCATTTGGAAGGGATGAGGCCGGATCCTATCTGATTGACTACATCAAGAAGGACAACCCTGAATGCCCTGTTCTGCTCCAGACAACCAGCAAGGATGACGGGGAGAGGATCGCTAAGGAGAAGGATGCTGACTTCATCTGGAAGCTCGCCTCCGACCACAAGCACTACCTTCAGGACTACTTCAAGACCCGCTACGACTTCGGTCCGTTCAGCTTCAAGGACCCCAAGACAGGCGAGGTCCTTGCCACAGTCTCCAGAATGAAGGAGCTCCAGGAGCAGATAAAGACCATACCGATCGAGTCCTTCATCTACCATGTTCGCAAGAACGAGTTCTCCAGATGGCTCAGGGCGCAGTCCCTCTACCAGCTTGCCTCCCGCATGAAGCCCATCTCCATCAAGGCGGACAACTCCAATGCGGAAGAGGTCAGGCAGTTCATCTACACTACAATAAAGGAATACAGAAGGGAGAGGTCCACAGGAACCATAGCCGAGTTCAAGCGCGAGGCCTATGACGAGACCCTGTTCTTCTCAAGAATAGGGAAGGGATCCCTTGGAGGAAAGGGCAGAGGCCTTGCCTTCATAGCCCTTGAGATGAAGGCCGCAGGTATCAGAAAGAAGTACCAGGGTATCCGCGTCTCAATTCCAAGAACCGTCGTCATCTCCACGGAGATGTTCGACCAATTCATGGAGCTCAACGGCTTCAAACCGAGCATGTTCGAGGACAAGACAGACGATGAGATTCTGACGATCTTCATTGATGGAAGCCTCTCAGAGGAGTTCGAGCTCGATCTCAAGAGAATCCTCGAGGTCATCTCCGTCCCTATCTCAGTACGTTCCTCCTCACTTCTTGAGGACAGCCACTTCCAGCCGTTCGCCGGGGTGTACCAGACCTCCATGATCCCTAACGTCGGCAGCGACGAGAAGCGCCTTCTGGATCTGGAGAAGGCCATCAAGACAGTCTGGGCCTCAACCTATTTCTCAACTGCACGCGAATACCTAAAGCGCACAGGACACTCCCAGGAAGAGGAGAAGATGGCAGTCATCCTGCAGCAGATAACAGGCTCCGACCACGAGGGCCTCTGGTTCCCGAACATCTCAGGTGTGGCAAGATCCCTGGACTACTATCCTGCAGGCAGCAGGACGGCTGAGGACGGAATCGGAATGCTGGCATTCGGCATGGGCAAGACAATAGTGGACGAGGGCGACGCCTTCCGCTTCTGCCCTGCAAAGCCGAAGATCCCAGTCTCTTCCATCAACGGCAGAAGCTCGGCCCAGAGCATGTTCTATGCCCTTGAGCGTGACATGGAGTTCAACCCGCACAACGACATTGACAACCTGGTCCACGTGGAGCTCCAGGAGGCCTACAAGTGGCCCAACTCCGTGCGCGGCATAGTCTCAGTCATGACCCCGTACGGCTACATGTCAGAGAACGCCAACGACATGGGCTTCAAGAGCCTCACCTTCAACGGCATCATCAAATACGACATGATCCCTCTTGCAAAGATAGTGGACGAGGTCCTCAAGCTTGGCTCACGCACCATGTCGGAGCCTGTTGAGATCGAGTTCGCCGTCAACATGGAGCACGAGAACTGGATAGACTTCACGATCCTGCAGATCAGACCGATCTCAGGCACCGACAGATTCGAGGATGTAGACATCTCCGATGAGGAGCTTGAAGGCTCGGCCATCGTCTGCAACCACGTCATGGGCAACGGCAAGCTGGAGGGCATAAAGGACATCATCTGCGTCAAGCCCGAGGCCTTCAAGCGCGCAGAGATGGTAGAGATGGCAGTCGAGCTTGAGATGCTGAACAAGAGCCTTGAGGAATCCTACGTCCTTGTTGTCTCAGGCCGCCTAGGCTCCTCTGACAACTGGCTTGGCATCCCATGCTCCTGGTCTCAGATATCAAAGGCAATGGTCATAGTGGAGACAGGCCTGAAGGACATCCAGGCGGAGCCGAGCGAGGGCACGCACTTCTTCCAGAACGTCACGACCCTGGGCTGCCTGTATCTCTCAAACAATCCGCAGATAGGGGACGGCAAGCTGGACTTCGACTCCATCATGGCCCTTGAGAAGGTCCAGGAGACCAAGCACTTTGTCCATGTGCGCTCAGAGGGCGACCTTGTGATCAAGGCTGACGGCCTTTCGGGCAAGGCGATGGTAAGTCTGCAATAGTCTGTTTCTCGAATATCCCTAAAAACAGCTCTTTTTCAATGGAAATTGATGAAAAGTTCATCAATCTTCCCCATTTTTAGCCAGTCTTTGGGGAGATCCCCAAACCAATGCAAAAAACAAGGGCTGCCGTGGAACTCCACAGCAGCCCGAATTCTTTAATTCAAGAAGCCCAGATTACTCTGTGTACATGTCAATGAGCTTTGTGAGATGCTCATAGCGCTTCTTTGCCTCTTCCTCGTTGAGCTTGAACAGGACATCTGCACGAGCAGGGAACTCACGTGTGAGTCTGCTGTAGCGAGCCTCGTTCATCAGGAACTCCTGGTAGCCACCAGCTGGAGCCTTGGAGTCGAGTGTGAACTTCTTTGCTCCCTCTGGGTTGTATCTGAAGAGGTTCCAGTAACCGCAGTCGACAGCCTTCTTCATTTCCTTCTGGCAGTTGGTCATGCCGCCCTTGATTGAGTGCATCTCACAAGGAGCATATCCAATGATGAGGGAAGGACCATGATAAGCCTCTGCCTCTGTGATGGCCTTGATTGTCTGTGCTGGGTTGGCGCCCATGGCGACCTGTGCAACGTAGACATAGCCATACTGCATTGCGATCTCTGAGAGAGACTTCTTCTTGACTTCCTTACCGGCGGCTGCGAACTGTGCGACCTGTCCGATGTTGGATGCCTTTGAAGCCTGTCCACCAGTGTTGGAGTAGACCTCTGTATCGAAGACGAAGATGTTGACGTCCTGCTTGGAAGCGATGACGTGGTCAAGTCCGCCGTAACCGATATCATATGCCCAGCCGTCGCCGCC
>DMOO01000096.1 GCA_003456855.1 Sphaerochaeta sp. | reverse complement strand
GGTTGACCTTGATGAGGATTGCGTTTGCAACACCCTTGTCGAGACCCATCTGGAGTCTCTTGGAGTTTGTGACGAAGAGGTCATCACCGACAAGCTGGACTCTGTCGCCGATTCTGTCTGTGAGGAGCTTCCAGCCCTCCCAGTCATCCTCTGCCATACCATCTTCGATTGAGATGATAGGATACTTGTTGACCCAAGACTCCCAGAGGTCGACCATCTGTGCTGATGTGAGCTTCTCGTGTGTTGTCCACTTGAGCTCGTAGAGGCCTGTCTTCTCATCGTACAGCTCTGATGCTGCAGGATCGAGAGCGATCATGAAGTCGCCGTCTCTGCCAGCTGTGTAACCAGCCTTCTTGATGGCTTCCATGATGACCTCGAGGGCCTCTTCGTTGGACTGGAGGTCTGGAGCGAATCCGCCTTCATCACCGACGCCTGTGTTGTAACCCTTGGCCTTGAGGACAGCCTTGAGGTTGTGGAAGACTTCAGCGATCATTCTGACTGCTTCTCTCTCTGTAGGAGCGCCAATTGGCATGACCATGAACTCCTGGAAGTCGACCTTGTTGTCTGAGTGGGCTCCGCCGTTCAGGATGTTGGCCATTGGAACTGGGAGGACACATGCATGGTAGGAACCAAGATACTTGTAAAGCGGCAGGCCGAGGAAATCAGCTGCTGCGTGTGCTGTTGCCATGGAAACTGCGAGGATTGCGTTTGCACCGAGCTTGCCCTTGTTTGGGGTTCCGTCAAGTGCGATCATTGCGCGGTCGACACCGACCTGATCAAGGGCATCCATTCCCTCGATTGCTGGAGCAATGATGTTGTTGACGTTGTCGACTGCCTTCAGAACGCCCTTTCCGAGATAGCGCTTCTTGTCGCCGTCACGAAGCTCGACTGCCTCATGGACACCTGTGGATGCTCCGGAAGGAACTGCCGCACGGCCGAATGAACCGTCTTCAAGGATGACATCAACTTCAACAGTTGGATTTCCGCGAGAGTCAAGAATTTCTCTTGCAATGATCTGATCAATAGTACTCATTTAAAAACTCCTTAAATGAAAGTTAACAAAAGATATACTTATATATTCATGATAACTGGATAAAAAGTCAATTGACTATGGGTAGTTTCCGAATTCGTTGCAAATGCTTATATTTAGTGTGGTTTTAAGAAGTTGGAGGCAAAGATGTTCAACAGGAAAGACGACAGAAGAGACGAATGCATGCTGGTAAGGGGTTTCTCTCGCTGTGGTTATGACTGGTGGTGGCACTCATTCACGGGTCGCAACACCAAGACTGGAGAGGAGAAACCCTTCTTCATAGAGTTCTTTGTGTGCAATCCGGCAATGGGGAAGGATGTGCCTGTTTTCGGGCAGCTGCCTGAGAACAAGGACCATAGGACAAAGCCATCATACCTGATGGTCAAGGTCGGTTCCTGGGGCGAGGATGCCGCACAGCTTCACAGGTTCTTCGGCTGGAAGCAGATAGAGATGAAGGGAAAGGCACCGTTCTCCATCAAAGCCGAAGACTGCTACGTTGATGAGCACTCCACACATGGATCCGTGAGCATAAGCGAAGAGGATGCAAAGAAACATCCTGAGTATATGTGTGAAAGCGGAACAATGTCTTGGAATCTCAATATAGATAAGAAAGTTGCATATAATGTTGGATATGGAGCAGGTAAACTGTTCAGAACCCTCCAGGCTTTCAACATGTTCTGGCATGTTCAGGGCATGAAGAGCGCCTTTGACGGCTATGTGGACTGGAACGGGGTGAGATATGATGTGCGCCCTGAGGACTGCTATGGCTATGCAGACAAGAACTGGGGCAAGGATTTCACCTCTCCTTGGGTCTGGCTGTCTTCAAACAACCTTGTCAGCAAGACCACCGGGAAGCGTCTGGGGGACAGTGTCTTCGACATTGGTGGCGGCTGCCCGAAGGTTGGGCCGATCGCCTTCAAGAGAAAGCTGCTTTCCGCCTTCTGGCATGAGGGCAAGGGCTATGAGTTCAACTTCTCCAAGTTCTGGACCAACTGCAGGACCAACTTCAACTGCGGTGAGACCGAAACCCAGATCTTCTGGCATGTTGAGCAGAGGACCTGGAGAAACAGGGTTGTTGTCGATGTTACCTGCGAGAAGAAGGACATGCTTCTTGTGAACTACGAGGCTCCGAACGGACTCAAGCGCCACAACAGACTGTGGAACGGCGGAAACGGCGTGGGTACGGTCAGCCTTTACCACAAGGGAAAGCTGGTGGACACCATGGAGGCAAGGAACATAGGCTGTGAGTACGGGGAGTATACCTGTTAGGCCTTCACAAGCTCTTTTGAGAATATCTCGTGCAGCTCAGGGATCTCATGCTTGAGGTTCACGATCCTGCCGTCCTTTGTGTAGCAGTGCTTGGATGATGCTGTTGCACATACCTGGCCGGTAGTGTTGTTCATGAACTCGTAGGAGATCTCCTGCACAACCCCGCTGTAGCGTGTGACTGAAACTGTGATTGCAATCTCGTCATTGAAGCGGGAAGGGGTCTTGTAGCTGATTGAGAGCCCTGCAACTGGTGACATGACACCAAGCTCCTCGACTCTCTCGAATCCGTATCCCAGATGCTCCATGTATGCGATTCTGGCTTCCTCCATCCACTTTATGTAGTTGGAGTGGTGGATTATGCCCATCTTGTCCGTCTCGTGGTAGTGCGCGCGTCTTGTGTATGTGTACATATGAATCTCCTGAATCAAAGAACCTTAAGGACAGATCCCACTGTGGCCAGCAGAGAGCCGAGCACAACGATGATCTGGAACGGAAGCTTGCCGAAGTAGCCGCAGATAGGGGACTCGAGGTTCCTCTCCTTCCTGGACTTGTTGTAGGCAAGGATGATTGCGATTCCCGTGAGCACCTGGATGACTCCGGCAAGGCGTGTGAAGCCGACAAAGCTCTGGATTCCGATCAAGGCCAGAATCAGACAAGGCACAGATGCGAGCACCCAGCTGAGCTTCAGGCCGATCTTGGTCTGCTCGTGCACGATGTCCCTGAGGTTCAGTGTGTTGGCCCAGAGAGAGGTTGAGAGAGCCAGAAGCGAGAAAAGATATCCCACGATGGATACCCAACCGCCAAGGTGGGCTGAAAGGTCAACCAGGGCACCGTTCTGTGTGATGTTCGAACCTGCTCCGATCAGGGTCATGAAGGTGACCAGGATCAGCAGGAAGACGTTGAAGCCAGTTCCTGCGATGATTGAGCCGCGGATCTTCTTCACATCTCCCTGCAGGCCCTTTACAGCCTGTGGAACAGACATGACCGCTGACAATGAGAAGGAGACTCCTCCGTACAGGGCAAGAAGGTTCTGAGGGGCGACGAGCTTTGTTGGAAGCGGGCTTGTAGGTGAGGTGAGCGTTGCAACAAAGAGTATTCCAATGACAATTGCCATGGCTGAGACTGCAATCTTCTCGCAGATACCAACGGCCTTCATTCCAATGAAGACGACTCCTGCAACAAGAACGTAGTAGACCAGCATGGAGAGCTGTGTGTTCCAGCCGAACCAGGTGGTGAACACCGCTGCACTTCCTGCAATGAAGCCGCTTACGTTAAGAAGCACTGAAAGGCCCAGCATGGCGAATGCGAAGGCTGTGAAGATCTTCTTCAGCTTGCCCTTGAAGAGCTCCACCTCGAAGCATTTGATGAACTGCTTTCCGCCGTTGTTCAATGAGAGCTCAGCGATCATCAGGTGCATGACCAGGTTGATTGCATAGGCGATTGCGATGATCAGGATTATGTCCAGCCAGGAGGTTCTGGATGCAATGTAGGGAACTGCCAGGATGCCGCTTCCGACACCATGGCCGACGATGATGCTTGTTGCCTCGAAGAAGGTGAGGCGAGACTCGGTCTCGATTACTGGAGTTTTCTCGTTTTCCATGGCCTCTAGGCTATCTTATTAGGGAAGATAAAGCAATAATCAGGAAATCAGAAGTCCGGGATGATGTTCACGAAGATGTTTGCGGTATATGCTCCCGAAACCAGGCTATCGTACTTCAGAAACTCATTGTTTATCATCTGGTTTCCGGGGATAGCGAACTCGATGGTCCCGCTGTCGAACCAGGAGGTGTAATGGTTGTTTCCCACAATGTTCATCCTGGTCTCCGCCGGTATGACTATGTGGTCTGAAACGCCAGAGAGGGGGTAGGTGGAGGAGCCGTCGAAACTGACCGTATCGCTTTGCGGATCCAACGCGGAGTGACCTCTCTCCGTGGTCACGTTCACGTAGAACATCATGGCGTTGTGGCTTGTGATCCTGGCCGATGTGCCTCCGTTTGCGTTCACATGCCTGAGGAAGAAGGGGGTGGTGCTCTCAAGTCCCGCGCTGGACAGGGAGATGGCGACATTGCCGCCCTTTCTCTTTGGTAGTGTGTTGGTGGAGTAGCTGTAGTCCGCTATCTTGAGCGTCTCACCACTTGCGAACGCATCCTTTGCCACGATGTTGGCTACGGATGCCAAAGTGGAGACGTTGATGCTGCTGATCAGGCTTGTGTCGGAGGAGGCTGAGCTGTAGTAGCCGTTCAGATACACGTCGTAGGATGAGAAGCCCTCCGATGTCCTTGCTGTAAGTCTGATGGTTGCGGAGTAGTAGGACTCGGATTCAAGCAGATAGTATGTGACCGTCCCGTCGGCGTTCGTAACGGTTCCGCTCTGGGTGTCCACGTTCCTGTCGAATACCAGAACCACGTCATAGATGACCTTGCTGTACATGTCAGCAACCGATGCGGGAATCACGAGGTTCCCTGCGGTTGCCACGGCCGTGCCACCTATGGACACGCCCTGACCTATGGTGGCGTATGATCCGTTGTCAAGCTGGCCTCTGGCCATGATCTGGAGACCGAAGGGTCTCTTGTGCTTTGAATCGTTGCCGTTGAGGATGTAGCACCATTCGTTTGACAGAAGTTCCAAGGAGAGTTCAAGGTCATGGCTGCCGCCAATGAGGTTGTTCCTCTGGAGCTCTACGCTACAGACTATCTGGTTGTCGTAATAGTAGTTGGGGTTTGGAATGTTCCCTGATTCGCCCTCCACCCAGACGGCGTTGTCGGAGTGTCTCCAGTAGTTTATGCCCGAGAGGTTCACAAGCAATCCGCTGGGTGACTGTCTGAATGTTGCGTCGAAGGAGGCAAAGCACACTGATGGTAGCAGGATCAATGAAACAAAGAGTAGCAAACAAAGAGAATGACGCAATCTCTTGCAACGCATTTCAGTACCCTATAGCCCTCCTTTCTCTAAACAATGCCATGATAAGTATACTCCGAAGTCCTTGTACAATCAATATTTTTCACATTTCAGGGGATGGCATTTGAAAATTTTTTTCATTTCGAAAACGAAAGGTCAAAACTATGCCGAAGGCTATCTGTACCTGCTCCAGTTCCAGAGCATCCAAAGGGGGAGACTGATGGTTCTGGTTCCTTCGCACTCGTTCTCTCCGATGTTCTTCATGGAAAGCCTGAACCCGATTGAAGGGGTGTACCTTTTGCAGAACTGCCTGTAGCTCTTGGCTTGGGTGTTATCTGCGGATTTCACCTCAATCGGAATTATCAGTCCATCGGATTCCATTACAATATCCACTTCTGCCGTGTTGCCGGATCTCCAGAAGTAGATCGCCTCACCGGATGAGGTCAGTTCATTCACAGCATAGTTCTCTGCAAGAGCCCCCTTGAATCGAATGAACAGAGAATCCTCTTCCATGATGGTCCTTGCCGACAGGCCTGACATCCGCCTGAGAAGACCTACATCTGAGAGGTAGACCTTGAAATATGTGGAGTCAGCCATCGAGGCAAGCGGGATCTCGGGCTTCTCAACCAGTTCCAGCTGAATGACAAGTCCTGCATCCCGGAGCCATTGCAAGGCATCCTCAAGCTCAGCTGCCCGCTTTCCCTCCTTTACATGGGAGAAGACGAATTTGTTGTTTTCCTTTGCCAGTTGTTTGGGAACGGAATTCCATATCCAGTGGATCTTCTCCACCTGGTCCAAGGGCGCATGCTTGGCGAAATCATCCGAGTATCCCAGAAGAATCTCATCCTGAATGGTTTCGACCTTCTGGATGTCGTGGCTTGCTGTCCATTCCGCCACAGCCTCGGGCATTCCACCAACTGAGTAGTATTCCTTGAGAAACTTTGAAAGCTGCACGGAATAGACCTCCGGAATGGGTCTGTCTGTCGGCCAGTCCTCAAGAATCCCGGCAACCTGGTCTGCACCGCACGCCCAAAGGAACTCCTTGAACGACATGGGGTACATCTTCATTCGGTTGACCTTGCCTACGGGGAAGGAGATGTTCTTTCTGGCAAGTGCCACTCCCAAAAGGGAGCCTGCACAGATGATGTGGAGATCCCTCATGTTTTCGCAGAAATACTTGAGCGATGTTATTGCCCTGGGGCACTCCTGTATCTCGTCAAGTATTAGGAGTGTCTTGCCTGGTTCTATCCTCTTGAAGCAGATAAACGACAGTTCCTTCAGTATCCTCTCGACATTGAAGTCATAGTCAAAGACTGCCTTGAGCCTGTCATCGGATTCGAAGTTCAGATAAGCATAATCCTGGAAACAGTTTTCGCCGAATTCCTTGAGCACATAGGTCTTGCCGCATTGTCTGACTCCTGACAGCAGCAATGGTTTGCGGTTCTCATCGTCCTTCCAGAGAATGAGCCTGTTGGTAATGGATCGTTTCATAATCCAATTTTACCATCAGATTTGCGTTTTTCATAGGACTTTTGCAAGAGGCCTTGCGTTTTCCATAGGAGTTTTGCAAAAAGAGGCTATAGCAAGATAGGTTTGAACGTTCTATAAAATCTTAGATGGATCAGTCGGTATAGACCACGTGGTAGTAAATCTGGGACTCGTATTTGCCGATGTAATTCTGGTAATCCAGAAGGTATGAATCACTGGCACTCGGGTTCGCCATAACGGCCGCAAAGTCGTTGCCGGAGCCTGGAATGGCGAAATCATTCAGCTTCATCTCCACTTTGCCTTCATAGTTGATGGCATTGTATGTGTCATTGTATGTATCCACAGACACCTTTGTATAATCAGTCAGATCAAGACAGAATGACCCTGCAGAGGCTGCGTTGGTAAAGTAGGCCTTGCCGTCATATACCTTCTTGTTCTCTGTGAGTGCACCATTTGTGGTGTTGTAGACAGTGAGAGTGTAGGGGATGGTGGTGGATGAATCACCCATCTTCTTGAGAATGAACCCGTTGTTGTCCGACACATTGTAGTTTGCACTTGCCGAGAGAAATGCGAACAGATGATTCTTCCAATTGAAATCCTCTTTGGTCGTTGTGTTGATCTTGAAGGTTGCAATATCTACAGTGGAATGGTTCATTGCAACTTCCTTGATGTTTATCTTCGTGGATTCCGTAGTTGGATACAGAAGAAGGAAGATGCTGTCATTCGTTTTCTGTGTAGACCCATAATACCCTCTGACCGTGATGTCAAATGAACCGGAATGCGCTTCTACACAATCAGGATTTTCGCACTGCCATGATACGTTAATGGTTGCATAGTAGTCATCGCTCTGAGCCAAGTGCAGAAGGTCGTCATCCTGAAGCTGATCCATGCAGAGGAAGAGGTCAAGTCCAACGGACTTTACGTACATTCTTCCATAATTACTAACATTAACGTAATTTGTCCCATTTGAAATTGGTGCGGACATTGTAATGATGCCATTATTATCTAATGAACTAAGAGCATTAGCAGAATTGTAATTTCCACCATTAGGATAATAATATGCTCTCACATTTTCATCTCCTTGATCAGGAACTACTACGAGGTAGTATTCTCGATATTTGGAAGGGTCAGATTGGGAAACGAATCTCGATTGGTTGGTCGCTTTAATTGTATAAAGGATTCTATGATTACAATTTGCAACACCTATAGTTCCTATTGCGTTAGAGGCATTAAGTTTTCCGTCATAATCTGAATACTTTGGAGTTCCATTGAAATAATCTGTCAAGTTAATAACTGTTGAATACTCAAACCTATATTCACCGTTTCCACTACCAGTATTTGTGGTTGCAGTTATACAATAGAATCTCGAATCATCAGCAGCAAAGAGAAGGGTAAAGGAGAGTAAAACTACAAGTGCAAGGAATAGTCTTTTCATCTGCCCTCCAATACGAATGTGATTCTGGACTGGTACTGTCCTACAACGCTGGGAGTTACTCCATTTGCGAATCGGAAGTATATGTTTCCATCCTGAATGGAGACCATGTGATTGCCGGTGTCAAGGTCGTTGAGATTCAAAACAATCTTTTTCTTGCTGTCACTCTCCGTACTGAGAGTACTGAGACAGAACTTGTATTTGTCTTCTCCGACACCATTTGCCTTGTAACCTATAGCCAGTTCATATTCAAGCTTGCCTGCATTAGTCTGGTCGGTCGTATGGCAGAGCTTGTCATGGGTTATGGTCAGGCTGACCGCCACATTGACTCCTGCCTTTGCATGCTCTATGAACGTGCTCAAGAGGGAGAAGTTGGCAATGACTATTCCAGGCTGTTCGAACTGAGTGGTGGTCGGCGCAATCAGACTGCGAATGTCGTTTGAGGTATCATTGTAGTCTAAGTTGATTCCCTCGTAACCGTTGTCAGCGAAGGTGTTGTACTTATAAGGGGTTACGTAGAGGAATGATATGTCATCCACAAACCCTGATATGTTCTGGGACTTCATTGCATCGTCATTTGTGTCTGCAAAAAGGACTGACAGAGAGAGCAGCAGCAATAGGAGTATCAATATCTTTCTCATTTTACTGTTACCTCCGCAATGACCCAGCAGGAATAGACGTAGTCACCGGGCTTGTCTTTTTCATAGTCTGATATGTTCAAAGTGCAGGATCCGGATCTGTACCAGGAAATTGTTTTCTTTGGGCGTTTCTGTTGTTTCCATGATCCACTGGAATTATCCCAATAGTTTTCAGTTGTAATAGATGTTCCTGATGCAGTTCCACTATATGATATTGAGAAAGGGTCGAGATATTCAGAATTATTGGAACCCTTTGTTACTGATACAATGGTTCTTTCACCACTGGAATAGAAAGGGTCATTTGTATAGTTCGCAGCTGTTGTATTTGTTGAAGATGGTGTGGATGAATAATTATTATTATAAGAATATGTAGTAGTGTTCTTTTTAGACTGATTCTGTGTCATCTTTATTATGTACGTCGGTCTGAAGTACTTGCCGTTCACCTGTGCCTGCATGGTGGAGAAAGTGAACCTGAGGGTCACTTCGCTGGTTGTCGTTCCCTCCATGGTCCATCTGAAGATTGTGTCCGTGTTGCTGTCCTGATAACTGCTGCCTTTGGCTTCAACTACCGTTCCCTCAGAACCTCCCCATTCAGTCTGATGGTTGTGGTTTATGGCTACTCCATCCTTGTTATAGAAGGTGAGGGTGATGCTCTTGTCATCGCTTCCCTGTCCGCCACCGGATGGTTGCGTGCTTCCCTGATAGTATCCCTTGAAGATCAGACTGTTGTCTGTGATGGTTCCTGTAGTTGCACCTGACTGGGCCTTTGCGGCAAGGGAGAGGAGGACAATCATTGATATTGCAAGGATCGAAAGCGCTCTCTTCATCTTGACTGCCTCTCTATCGTAATTGTCGATCCGTACTGGGTGTTCTGCCTCATGCTGTCAAGGTCGGTTATCTGCACCTGGATTGCAACGTACTGGGTGCTGTCCTCACCGCTTTCACCCATTGCAAGGTCTGTCTTTGCTGAATCTGCAATCTGTCCGGTCGGGTATGTCAAGGTCTTGTCTGGTCCGACGTTTATGGTTGCAGTGCTTGTAGGCTCAGATGCCGGATACTTGAAATAGATTATGTATCCATAGCCGTTGTTGTCGTCATTGCTCATGAGCGGAGTGGCATAATATTTCAGGGTATGGGTTCCACCCTCGTTGGTCGAGTACTTGATCCTTGCCACGTTCTGCAGTGCAGTCGTCTGGGTCAGCGCCTTTGTGGACAGAGCCGTGTCCTCGGTGTACTCCACAACGGAAAGGCTCACCTCGGATGCCACCTGATACTGCCAGACTATGCTGAAGCGGAACGATTCCGCACATATTGAGAAGACAATTAAGAATAGAAGCGCCGCTACAAGGCCGAATCTCTTACCCATTTCAAGTTCTTCAAGATTGGACAATCCAACCTTTACTAATCCTTTTGCTGAATCCATTATAATAAGAAGGGAGTGGGAAGTCAAGGGAAAATGAAAAATTTTTTTATTTTTTAGGCTTTTTTAAAGAAATTTTTTTAACAGTTGCTCGGTGAAATGTCAGTCCTTTGTGAACTCCACCACAATGGAGGAGCTGTACTGCCCTGATTTGAGGGTGGGGCTTGACGTTGCTATATACGGATAGACATCAAAGGACAGTGAGCCGTCGAAGACATAGGTGTATGTCCTGCTCCAGCTGCCTGACTGGCTTCTTGAGGTCTGCTTTGTGACAACCTTGAACTTCGGGTTCGTGTAGTCCGCCGTGTCTACTATGGAGCTTGAGGACAGCACCCGGTTGGAGTCGTTCACAAGATAGACGGAAGATGAGTCGGATCTGAAGTTGGTTATCTTGAATCCCATGTCCAGAGTGTCCGCAGTGGTATCCGAGCTGAATCTGTAGCCTGTGCTCCCCAGAGGATAAGGGGAGAGGGTCACATACAGGTTCTCAGTGGCTGCACTGCTGCTTTTGCTTGTGAAGACGTTGTTGTAGGCCATGTTCATGGTGGCGGCCTTGCTTTGCAGACCGGTGTAATTGCTGAAAAGCTCTGAGACGCTCATGGCCTTTGTCTGAGTATCGAAGGCCAGATCCAGAGTAGTCCTGTTCTTTGTGAGGTCCTGGTCAACAGTTCCGTTGACGTTCATTGCATCGCTTACATCCCCGCTTGATGAGCCGTTCTGCCCATACTGGCAGGTGCCTGAGAACTCGAACCTTGTTACATAGGTGCCGTTTCCAGGCTGGACATCGAGGAAGTAGGTCTCGTTGGAATAGGCAAAGGGGACCATGACCACATGGATGCACTCGTGGGGCCCCAGAGACAGCTGGGCAACCGCAGTTGCAGCTGAGAACACATCGGTGACGTTCACGACCTCATATGTGTTGGTTGAATCTCCGTACCAGTCCGATATGTTGGTGCTGTAGGAGTTGTGGCTTGCACTGAAGTTCGAGACCTTCACGAGGACCGCACGGTAAGGAACCACATAGTTTCCGGACTTGAAGGCATAGAGGAAATTGACAGAGGTGTCTATGCTTCCGGTCTCGTTGCAGGTCACGATGGCGGCGATCATGTTCTTGTTGTAGCGCTTTGTGTCAGTGGCAGTGGTGGATGACGAGTAGCGCACGTCAGTGTCCCCGACGATTGCAAGCAGATAGTGCAGAGGAGAGCCCCCATCGGTGCTGAGATCGGCGTTGCCCACAGTTTCGGCCAGACTTGTGACGATGATGGCACCGGCTGAATTCTGCGCCGAGGAACTTCCTTTGGGTATGTAGTTGCCTGCTGAGAAGTCGATCGCCCAGGCCACCGTGCAGGTGACTATAAGAAGGAGCATTGCAAGCAGGCTGGTTTTCTTTGTCTTCGTCATCATGATCTCAATCCACCTGATTCAATTCTAGATGGGAAAGGATGGAAAAGCAATAGAAAAATAAAATTTTTTTCAAAAAACTTTTGGTATTGGTAAAAATTTTTTTAAATCAACCCAGCTAGTCCCTGAGGTCATCTACATGGCCTTGTATTTTCAAAACAAATTTGACATGGTTTTTTGATTTTTCTTAAGTTTATATCAGAAAAGAAACTAGTCAAGTCTGCCGAAGTGATTTGGGGTGATTATTCCCACCCGAAGCCGCTGAAGACGGGCTTCCCGGAGTACTTGAAGGCCTGCTCCTTGCCGCTTAGGACATCCAGAACAGCATTTGCAAGCTCCTCCTGCTCGACCTCGCCGGGGTAGGTGGCGATAGGGGCTATCCATCCGCAGCGCTGCTTGATGGCCTCCGGTATGTCCTTGAAGCGCACAAGGCCTCCTGTGAGGATTATGGCATCGACATGGCCCTCGAGGACGGCTGCCATTGCGCCGATGGACTTGCAGATCTGATAGACCATTGCACCCCAGATGGTCTTTGCCTTCTGTTCACCTTGCTCGACCATTTCGTGGATGGTGTCTGCGTTGGAGGTGCCGAAGTGGCTGACCAGGCCGCCTGAGCGTGAGCACATGGTTCTGAGCTCTTCAGGGCTGTGCTTCTCGACATAGTTCGCAAGCTCCATAACAGGGATACTACCAAGCCTTGTAGGGGAGAACGGACCATCTCCGCCTGCGCCTTCCGTGCTGTCGATCATCCTGCCGTTCTGATGGGCTGTGATGGTGATTCCACCATCTATGTGACAGACGATGAAAGAGGCGTTTTGATAGCTTATACCAAGCTTATTAGCATGGATTTTTGCAATAGCCTTCTGATTCAGGACATGGGTCTGCGCTCTCTTGTAAACGCCTGAAATGCCCGTGACTCTGGCGTAGTCACAGAGCTCGTCGACGTTGGTCGGGTTCATTGTGAACATCTTTCCGCCGTACTCTGTACAGAACTCATAGGCAAGCATCACACCAAGCTTGGCGGGGTGGTCGCTGCCGCCCTTGTCGGCTGCAGTGTCATCGACAAGAAGCTTGTCTATCTCCATGACACCGGACTTCTGTGAGTAGGCGCAGCCTCCGCGTCCGACCCAGACGTCGATTGTTTTGATGTCAATGCTGTGCTTTTTCAGGATGTCCCTGATGACCTGTGCCCTGAAGGGCATCTGGTCGTTCGTGGTGGGGTACTGGAGCAGAACCGGGGCGTCATGGAAGACGCTTTCGGTGAAAAGGCATGTCTCGTCGTCGAAGACGCTGATCTTTGTCGATGTGGAGCCTGGATTTATTATCAGAAGTCTGTGTTTTGCCATTTGCGGTGATGATAGCACAAAGGAGGTTCTTCGGGAACTTCCCGTTAACTTATTATGGTTTGCCAAATACGAAATAATAATTTATTTCTAATTGCTATCTTATTGACTTTCATTATAAAATAGTGAGGCCGCTATGATTTATGATCTTCAGAAGGGAAGTCTTCTAAAGAGGGCCTCCGCGTTTTTGCTAGACGGAATTCTACTCGTCATACTGACCACAGGGTTCGCATTTGCCCTGTCTGGTATCTTCCATTACAACAAAGTGAGTCGGCAGTATTCAGATGGCATGGACTACTATGCCGCCAAGTACGAGATCGACTTCGACAGTGTCGTCTCCCAGGAGGACTATGATGCCCTAGATGAAGAGACCAGGGCAAAGTATGACAATGCAATCAATGACATGAACAACGATGCCGAGCTTGTGCATTCGCTGAACACCCTTGTGGTGATGATTGTCGCCATAGTGTCCGTGGCCCTGTTCCTTTCATACGGTGTCATTGAATACATGTTCCCGATGATCTTCAAGAACGGCCAGACCGTCGGGAAGAAGATCTTCGGCCTTGGTGTCATGAGGACCAACGGGGTGAAGGTCGGACCTGTCGCCATGTTCATAAGGACATTCTTCGGAAAGTACATAATCGAGACGATGATCCCTGTGCTGATTGCCCTGATGCTGATCTTCCACGCAATCGGGATCATGGGAAGCACCGGTCTGATGGGCCCTGTATTCGTTCTTGGCCTTGCCATCCTCGAGATTGCAATGGTTGCGGTCACAAGAACGAACTCCATGCTTCACGACAAGCTTGCGGACTGCGTAGTCGTGGACCTTGAGAGCCAGAAGATATTCGACGACGAGCAGTCCATGATCGATTTTAAAGCGAACCTCGCTGCACAGAATGCGCAGAAGAGCGTTTATTGATAGAAAGCAAACCAAAAAAAGGAAAAAGGTATGAAAGTTGAGCTACAGAATTTGACGAAGATCTTCCCGAGCAGAAACAAGAAGGAAGGCGGTGCTGACGTTGTTGCAGTCAACAACTTCACATTCACGATCCCCGACGGCAAGCTTGTCGGACTGCTCGGACCTTCCGGATG
>DMOO01000082.1 GCA_003456855.1 Sphaerochaeta sp. | reverse complement strand
CAGATATGTCTACGTTCTCAAGTCAGCTGAGGATGCAGGAAAGATGGATGCCATCATGGAGTTCCTGTCCTTCATGTCAAACGAGGACAATGCCAACACATTCGCAAACCGTCTCTGGAGTTCAGAGGCAGCAGCTCTCGATGAGACAGGTGCCCCTTATGCACTTCTCACAAAGCAGGAGCTGATGGACCTTGGTTATGCCGAGAGAACAAGCGACATGAACAACATCAGAGTCAACTTCGACTTCGGAAAGGCCAACTATGTCAAGAACCAGAGCGCATCTGCTCCAAACGTACCGGTTGAGTTCTTCGAGGAGAAGTACGATGTCACCAGAAGCGTAGATGGTCTGTATCACCTCTCAGCCATCCCTGGAACACTTCCATCAGACACCTACATGTCCGGTCTGCAGACCCTTATCTGCGAGTTCGCACTCAAGGTCATCAGCGCACCAGCCGGCCAGTTCGAGAAGGTCTGGGAAGAGTCCTATGCAAAGCTCGTCGAGAACCATCTTGAGGATGTCCTCAACGATCGTGCTGCATGGTATGATGCAAACCACTAATGGCTGACAACTGACAGCTGTTTCGGCCCTGCGGTATTTTTTGCCGCGGGGCTGTTTTCTAGGAGTATAATGGAAGGATGGAACTCAGATTCAAAGACGGAAGATTCAGGATATTGATTCTCACGGACGCCCACCACGCCCCCAACACGGGAAAGGATACCATCAAAGCCATGGGATGTCTGATTGACAGAACAAAGCCGGATCTTGTGTTCCTGGACGGAGACAACATAGCAGGCCATGCAACCGAGCAGAACTGCAGGGACATGATAGCCGACGTGGTCTCCCCAATGGAGAAAAGGGGAATACCCTGGGCCCACGTCTACGGCAACCATGACAAGACCCCACTCTTCTCCAAGAACTTCCAGCAGGCCATCTACCAGAAATACCCTCATTGCCTGTCAAAGGCAGGCCTCAACAGTGTTCCAGGTGTAGGGAACTTCTTCCTTCCAATCCTTGGCACTGACGACAAGCCGGCCTTCGGGATCTGGGCCCTGGACTCGATGCAGGACCTGGACATAATGGACACCCCGCTGGACTACAAGGGTGACTTCCAGAAGGACGTTCTTCTTCCCAAACGCCTTACTACAGGCTCCAATGCGGACTTCCTGCGCTTCGAGCAGGTGCAGTGGTACTACAACGAGTCCAAGAGGCTTGAGGCCAAATATGGGACGAAGATTCCATCTATCATGTGCTTCCACCAGCCTCTGTACGAGTTCAACGCCATTGTCAGGAACCCAAGGGAGACCACAATGGTCGGTGAGGCCAACGAGAAGATCTGCTGCTCAGAGGTCTCCAGCGGCCTGTTCGCAGCAGCCATACAGCGTGCAGACGTACTGGGGATGTTCTGCGGGCATGACCACAACAACAACTTCCATGGAATCTACTGCAACATGCACCTTGCCTACTGCGGCTCTGTTGGCTACCACGCCTACGGCATGAAGACGGGAGACAGGGAAAGCCTCAGAGGAGGCAGGGTCATTGACCTGAGCCTGTCAGACCCATGGACACTCAAGACAGAGTATATCTTCACAAAAGGCTGACCTAATCTTCTCATTTGTCCCGTTTTGGGACATCATTAGGCCATGGAAGACAGCCTTGACCGAAAATCAGCGAACACCAGACTCGCAGCCCTGTTGGGTTTCTACCTAGCCTACTTTCTGAGCTACTTCATAAAGCTGTCTCCATCAATAGTCATGCCTGCGATCCAGCAGCGCTACGGCTTCACTTCAGGTCAGACAGGCTTCATCTCAAGCATGTTCTTCATCCCCTATGCAATAATGCAGTTCTTTGTAGGACCTCTATGCAAGAGAATCGGAGCTGGAAACCTTGTAGGAACCGGTTTGGCAGTTTCCGGACTTGGGCTTCTGATCTTCTCCAACGGAAGCACTGTGGCCACTCTGGCCATGGGGAGATTCCTTCTCGGTCTTGGCACAAGCCCGATCTTCATCGGCATGATCTACTTCATGCAGAGGTCCTTCACAGAGAGTGCAAAGTATGCCAGGGTCTATGGCCTTGGAATCTTTGTAAGCAACATAGGAAGCATAATAGCTGCTGCACCGCTGAAGGCCGTTCTGAATGTCGTGCCAATGAATTCCCTGTTTCTGGGCTTTGCCGTCTTCGCGGTTGTCCTTGGTCTCTACATAGCATTCGTAGACAGGGCCTTCAAGACAGAATCGCTTGATACAGGCTCCTCAAAGGCCAATCTGGTGCACGCCTTCAAGCTCACCTTCACCACTCCGGTCCTTGTCTCGGCCCTGCTGCTGTGGCTGATCCAGGCTCCGAGTCTTGTATCCTATCAGGGACTGTGGTGCACAAAGTGGACGGCAACGGCCTTCCCTTCACTTGAAGGGCTCTCAGGCTGGAGCGGAATTGCAATCAGCATAGGATCGATCCTCTCAAGCCTGTTCTGCGAGAAGCTCTTCAGACTCTACTCACAGGGAACCGGAAAGACCAGAGGAAAGGCAGTACTCAGAACCTGCCTGCTCCATGTGCTGGCCACACTTCTTCTTTCAGTCTCCAAGCAGAACAGCTCAGCAGCCTTCTTCGCTCTCTCCTTGCTATGCGATGTTCTCTTCGGCTACACCACAGGCGCTATAATCGTCCAGGTCGGAATAATCGTAAAGGAACACTCCGACCCTGCGGAGAACGCCTCGATTATGGGAGTATTCAATGGAGTCGGCTGCCTTACACAGCAGCTTGGTCAGTGGCTTACAGGAGTATCGATCGATCTGTTCTGTCTGGTGGTGGCGCTCAACGCATCGTTCAGCCTGACATTCGTCTGTCTGGCCGTGGTATTCGTGCTCCTTATCCTTGGAGCATGGAGGAACCTCACTTCTTCAAAGACTTGAGTTTGGTGACGAACTCTGCGGAGTCCTTCAGGATGAACTTGGTCACCCAGGCCTTGCGTTTTCTTCTCTCGGTTGCAAATGGATAGGACAGGGTCTTCTCCTTGCACTCTATGTCGACTGAGATGCTGTTGACGTATTTCTCATCACCGTCCACAACGGCCTCGATGTCCTCGATGTCATCGTATGGGATCAGCTGCACATCATCGCTGTAGAACATGCCCAGAACGCGTTTCTTGGCGTCTATTGTGGCGAAGATTGCCCTGCCCTTGTCGTTCATGTAGGTCTCGCTCAGCTCAAACTTCAGCCCAGCCTTCTTGCCCACTTCCATGGCCGTCTGGGCAAGCTCCGCCTCCTGACGCTTGAAGTCCTCCATGGACCTCTTCTTGCGCTTGTTGCTCGTCATAAGCAAAAGCATATTAACAATGAGTATCACTGCAAGAATGACCAGAACTATGTTGTTTCCCATAAGACCTACCTGTTGACCACGTTCTGAGGCTCCCCGTCAAGGAAGGCCTTCACGTTGGCTACGCTTATATCCATTATGCGCTGTCTTGCCTCTTTGGCTCCCCAGCTCATGTGCGGTGTTATTATGCAGTTCCTTGCATTGAGAAGCGGGTTGTCCGCCTTGATTGGCTCTGTGGACACAACGTCAACCGCAGCACCTGCGACCTTTCCGCTGTTCAGGGCATCGCACAGATCCTGCTCCACAACAAGAGGACCACGGCTGTTGTTGATTATCATCACCCCGTCCTTCATCTTGGCTATCGAATCCTTGTTGATGATTCCCTGTGTTTCAGGGAAAAGCGGACAATGGAGGACGACAACATCACTTCTTCTGAAAAGCTCCTCACGCTCCACATACTCGAAGCCCTCGGCCTCGAACTCCGGCTTTCTGTGAGAGTCGTTGACTATGACCTTCATGTTCAGCGACTTGGCTATCTGGCCTGTTCTGTGTCCTATCCTTCCAAAGCCGATGATCCCCATCGTCTTTCCTGCAAGCTCCACAAGCGGAAAGTCCCAGTAGCACCAGTCTATGTGGTTCTGCCACTTGCCCTCGAAGACGGTGTTGCTGTGGTGGCCGATATGGTGGCAGAGCTCAAGAAGAAGAGCAATCGCGAACTGGCTGACGCTGTCCGTTCCATAGGTCGGGACATTGGATACAGGGATACCCTTCTCCTTGGCATAGGCAACGTCCACCACATTGTAGCCAGTGGCCAGGACGGCGATGAACCTTATGCCCGGACAGGCATCCATGACCTGCCTTGTGATAGGCGTCTTGTTTGTGATTACTATCTCGGCATCACCGATTCTGCTGATAGCATCGTTTGGGTCCGTAAGCGACAACCTGTCATAGACCTTGAGGTCGCCAAAGGCCTTGAGTCCGTCCCAGGAGAGGTCTCCGGGGTTCTCTGTGTATCCGTCAAGCACTACTATCTTCATATCAGGTCCAATTATAGTCAGAAGAGGTTCTTCCAGTCTATTTCACAAAGAGCCATGCTCACACCGGCCGTGGCCTTGAAGGCGTCTGTGCTGTGTGTCAGGTCCCTTATGTAGTCCAGAGAGGCGCTGAGCTTCAGCCCAGGCTGCAGGCAGTACTCACATGCAGCACCGACCATCAGGGTTGTGGTCACGTCCCCAGGAAGAGCCAGAGCCTCGTAGTCGCTTGAAGGATAGGTGCTGTCTATGTAGTAGGAGCCACGCATCAGGAGCTTCCCTCTTGCCTCAACCTTCAGGTTCTCCTGCTCGTAGCTTGCACACACCATGTGCAGCATGGTTCCAGGTCCGTACTGGAAGCCAAGGAAGAAGGCGTCATCGTCATAGAACTTGCCAGGACCCACGTTTGTGTTGATCTGGAAGTTGGAGGTGAACTTTCCCCCGGATACGGATCTGTTGTACATGAAGGTGCTGCAGTAGTAGAACTCGTAGGCTATGTTCAGCCCTCCATCCACATGGAAGGTGTCATCCTTTATTGCATATCTTGAGTTGCTGAAGTCCTTTCCAAGGAAGGCCTCGCCCTCCACCACGTTCCACTCCATTCCTGCAGAGACGCCTATTGCCGTAGGCTGGTTGTTCGTCTCTCCGCTCAGGCTGAAATCATCCATGGCGATGCTTCCAAAGGCCCTCACAGGCCCGATTCTGCCCTCCAGAGCCATGTCCACCATGACATTTGAGCAGTCATCCTGGAAGTTGTTGTGCCAAAGTGCTATCGGAGTGCCGTCCACAAGGGTCGGAACCTTGCCGTAGATGTTGTTCAGTTCTGTAAACGATATCCTGAAACTATGGTTATCGAACGAGAATCTATGGGCAAACGTTGTCTGCGGGGCACCATCAGACTCTACAGACTTGTTCAGATAGTGTTTGAAGGCGATTGCGGTGAAGTCATAGCTGAAATTCCAGCCTTTCCCTATCGGTGAATCTATGTTCGCATAGAGGTTGTCAAGAAACGGCTGGGCATCCGAGAGGGCGAAGCCGTAGGTTCCAGGACCCCATTTGATCTGTCTGCGGCCAAGGGAAAGATAGATGACTCCGTTGGATGATACATAGTCAACGTAACCCACCCTGGGGAAGGTCAGATCAACGTTTGCACCGTTCAGAAACGGGGTGTTTGTGTAGATGCGCTCATGGTCGCGTATCTGGGAGAAGATGTCCTGGAGCACATCCACCGTGACCACCATGTCCACATTGTCTGTGTCCAGCTCAAAGCCCAGGTTCATGAAGGCCGGCCTTGAGAAGGCATCGACCCAGTAGTCCTGCTTGGTCTCCCACCAATCGGCGTTCTGAAGACCGGATGTCGTCTTCCAGGCATTCTTCCCCTCTGCGATCCCTGCAGGGCTGTTGTCGAACATGAAGTACGGGCTTATGTCGACAATCGGATTCAATGATGCGAAAACGGATGTGCAAAGGCACAGCAAAAGCAACAGCGGGACTATTCTTCTCATAGGTAGATTATCGTTGAGTTTTCAATTGAAAGGAAGAGTTTTACTTGAAAAAAACATATTCTCATCAATCAAGGGCCTTTATCTCGTCTGGCGTGAGCTCCCTGACCTCTCCCGTCTTCAGTCCTTCGAGTTCAAGGTTGGCGATCTTTATGCGCCTGAGAAAGTTCACATGGTGGTCCAGGGCAGCGTACATGCGCTTCACCTGATGGTACATGCCCTCGTGAATCTCTATGGTGCTCCTGCCTTCCTCGAGCCGGGTTATGACGGCGCTTCTGCACTGGCTTCCATCCTTCAGGCCTATTCCTTCCTTCGCCCTCTGGATGTCGTCCTCTGTGATGTCCCCATCATGCTCCACATAGTAGACCTTGGAGACACCGTGCTTGGGTGAGATGAGCCTGTGCTGAAGATCCCCG
>DMOO01000059.1 GCA_003456855.1 Sphaerochaeta sp. | reverse complement strand
GCAAATTTGCAGTTGCCTTCTTCGGCTGTGAAGAGAACGATTCCTTCAACCAGACGGTCCTCGATGCCCTCTATGACAAGGAATCCACGCATGAGAACTTCGTCCCTTACTTCACAGGAAAGGAGACCCTTCAACTCCACGTCACGACATCCTATCTTCACGACGGTGAAGAGCGTGTGGGTGTCATTGTAGTCATTAGTGACATCACAGAGCTTGCAGAGCTCAGAGATGCCCTCAAGGCCATGGAGAGGATCAGAAGACTCAATGGCCAGCTTGAGATCAGAAACAAGCTCCTGAACGAGACCTTCGGACGATTCCTCTCCGATGAGATAGTGAAGCAGCTTCTTGAGACCCCTGACGGGCTTGCCCTTGGTGGAAAGAAGAGGAACCTTACCATAATGATGAGTGACCTTAGAGGCTTCACTGCGATGAGCGAGAGGATGCCTGCCCAGGACCTTATCTTCATGCTGAACCACTATCTTGGCGAGATGACAGAGGTCATCCAGAAGAACTCAGGAACCATAATCGAGTTCATAGGCGACGGCATCCTGGCCATATTCGGAGCTCCTGCACCATCTAGAAGGCACGAGGAGGAGGCCGTCTGCGCCGCCATCCAGATGCAGATGAGAATGGAAGCCATCAACAAGTGGAATGAGGATCACGGGTATCCGAAGCTTGAGATGGGCATAGGGATCAATACAGGTGAGGTCATAGTAGGAAACATCGGCTCTGAGAAGCGAACCAAGTACGGAGTTGTCGGAAGTAACGTCAATCTGTGTGGAAGAGTAGAGAGCTACACCGTGGGAGGAGAGGTCCTGATCTCACCAAAGACCAGGGAGGGAATCTCCATGGAGCTTGGAGTCTGTGATGAAAGGAAGGTCATGCCTAAGGGCGTGGATGTCCCAATCACACTCTCTTGCATAGATTCAATAGGGGAGTTCTCCTGCAGAAGGGAAGAGAAGCCTCTTGCAAAGCTCAGGAAGGCTGTTGATGTGAAGTTCCTCAGGATAGAGGGAAAGCACATAGGGAATGAGTTCAACCCTGGAAAGATAACCGAGATGTCGGAGGATGAGGCTATGCTCCAGAGCCCCGTTGAATTGCAGAGGTTCGAGAACCTCGAGATCGAGGCAGGTGGAAAGCTTCTATGTAAGGTTGTGTCCGTCAGTGGGACAGGGTGCAGAATCAGATTCACATCCCTGTCAGAAGGATTTGACGGATGGAAGAAGGATAATTGTATCGTTTGAACGCGTTTTATAGTATGATGTTAGGGAAACGGAGGAACTGAAATGGACAAGATCAGATTCAGTGAGGGTGAAGTCATCTTCAGAGAGGGTGATTTTGGTAAGGCGATGTATGAGATCTACAGTGGAAAGGTGAGGATCGTCTCTGGTTACGATACCGAGGACATGATGGATCTCACAGAGCTGAAGAGGGGTGCCATATTCGGCGAGATGGCCATCATTGACATCTATCCTCGTTCTACAACCGCAATTGCAAAGACCGATGTTTGTCTCATTGAGGTTCCGGATTCAAAGCTCAGTGAATATTTCAATGAAAAGCCAGAGAGGATCATGGCTATCATGAAGAACCTCTCCGGAAGAATCAGAGCCCTTACAAAGGATTACATGGAGGTCTGCGAGACTATCAACGAAGCTGCTGACGATGGCGTTGAGCTGATGCATACAGAGGGCCTTCTGACCAAGCTCAGGAAGTTCGCAGGAATATACACGAAGAACGAGAAGGCTCTCATGAGATATGAGGAGAGAAAGAAGGGCCGCCCAGACAATGAGGTCCAGGGCTTCGTTTCATTCTTCAAGAAGGGTGACATCATCTTCAAGGAAGGGGATGATAGTCTGTGCATGTATGAGATCTGCAGAGGCTCTGTAGGCATCTACGCAAACTACGGTAAACCTGATCAGAAACTCATCACAAAGCTGCCAAGTGAGAAGTTCTTCGGTGAAATGGGAATGATTGACAACGAGCCGAGATCTGCAACTGCAGTTGCCCTTGAGGATGTCTCACTTGGCTTCATATATCCTGATAAACTCGCAGAGCTCTTCAATGAGAGACCGGCTAAGGTAATGATGATCCTCCAGCACCTGACAGACAGACTGAGAAGGCTCACCCTTGATTACATCAGAGCCTGCAAGACTTCCCTTGAGATTCTTAAGGCCGAAGAGGCTGGAGGCGAGCTTGAGCCTGAGGCATCAGGTTGGGTGAAGTTCTTCTGCGAAGTAGGTAAGTACGGAAGATACTATACGATCACAAAATAATCGATCAGAAATTCAATAGTTCTCTGAGTGTTCTGAGATGGGTTTGGGAGAAGATCTCGGCCCATCTCAGCATATATGCGTAGATTCTGTCCTCGGCTGCAGGGTTGAGCTGGACATCAATGGCCTGGTTGAAATCCATGGGCATTGTGAATCTGAGGTATCGTCTTGAGCCTGGCATGAGGACAAGTCTCTCAGAGTCGGAGCATTCCTTGCAGCACGGGGTGCCCATAGAGTTTGTGAACAGAAGGACCTCGTCCTCGTTGTAGCGTCTGTCACAGACAGGACAGGATTCCAGGTCAGGTGCAGTTCCTGAAAATTGCATGAGCTTCCATATGAACGAGGCTGTTATACGCTTTCTGAGCTCTGGATGTGAATCCAGGGATGTCAGGGCATCCTTCAGAAGAATGAAGGTCTCCTCAGGCTCGTCTGATTGGGTCTTTGACGTCATCTCGCACAGGAAGGCAGCCGTGTATGTACAGGCAAGGTCCTCCATGATGGATGTTGGGATGAAGGTGCTGACAGCCTCCACAAGCGAATACTCGTTCTTGACCGGGTTATGGTAGATCTGTACGTCATTGATTGAAAAAAGAGGCGCAAGAGCAGTTTTCTTGCCCTTGCGTCCTCCATAGATTATCGCGTCTACAAAGCCAAGGTCCGGACAGAGAAGGGTGACTGCCTTATGCAGATCGCCGAACTTCCTTACCGACAGGACGATGGCCTGTGTCTGTAGATTCCTCTCCATTCCTAAATGCCTTAGAGAGTGTAGGGAATCATATAGTTGTGTGACTGGTATACAACAAAGGTCTCGACATCCGAGACGCCCTTCACCTTCGAAAGTTCATTCTTGAAGAAGTTCAGAAGGCTCTGGTCATCCTGCGTGCTTGTGACAAGCTGAACTATGAGGTCGTATCTTCCCGTAACGACAACAACTGATATGACACCCTTGAGACCGAGCATCTCCTTTGCCTTTCCCTCAAGATCCAGAGTGCTGAGCTTTATGCCCATCACTATGACCTGCATCTCCGGGACGGCCTGTGGATCAACAAGACCCGTTATCTGAAGAACTCCGTCTTCAAGCAGCTTGTTGACCCTTGATCTGACGGTATTCTCTGTGATTCCGATCTTGTCGGCTATCGAGGAGAATGCCTTCCTTCCGTTCTTGAGTTCCTTGATAATGGCTTTGTTGGTTTCATCCAATCTCATCAGAGCTTTCCTTCTTCCTTGAGTGATTTGATTGTGGAGACGATCTCATCTCCGATTCTAAGCAGGTTCTCCTTGCTGTTTGCACCCACGTGCGGGGTGAGTGTGACATGCTGGGCCTTGAGCAGTGGGTAGTCCTCTGCAGGTGGGTCGTTAGGATAGACATCTGCACAGTACCAAGAGACCTGACCATCGTCAAGGGCCTTGACCATTGCGTCTGCATCCACGATCAGTCCACGGGCTGCGTTAACGATGACAGGTTTCTTTGTCATGATGGAGAAGAGCTTCTCGTCGAACATCCCACGGGTCTCGTCGGTAAGAGGCATGTGGATTGAGATGTAGTCTGCATCCTTGACTGCGTCCTCGACTGTAGGGACCAGAGTTGCAACTGCAGAACTTGTGACGTACTTGTCATAGGCCACGATGTTCATTCCGAAGGCCTTTGCTCTCTCGGCGACCTTTGTTGCGATGTTTCCGATTCCAAGGAGACCGAGGGTCTTTCCGTAAAGCTCGGTTCTCTTGATGTTCTTGAGCCACTGTCCGTTCTTCATTCCGATGTCATATTCCTCGATATGGTTTGGAACTGAGAGCATGAGGGCAAAGGTGAGCTCTGCGACTGCGATTGAGCTTGCCCTTGGTGTGTTTCTTACGATTATGCCCTTTAACTCTGCATAAGCCTTGTCGATGTTGTCGATTCCGACACCACCGCGGATGATGAGCTTGCAGTTCTTTGCGGCATCGATGTATTCCTTGTTGCAGATAGTCTTTGCTCTGACAAGAATTATATCAGCCTCAGGTGCACGGGCCTTGTCTGTGGTGACCTCACCGAAAACCTGTAGCTTTGATTCGAGGGATGCATCAAAAGCATCGGAAATTAGAATAAGCATAATGTTCCTCCTGAACAAAATATGATATCCTTTTGGGGACAGTTGTTCACTTTCGCCAATAGGCTTACGAGTTTATTGTAGCACAAATTTCGTGTAAGTCAAATTTTTACTTTCAAAAATGATGAAAAAATAAAATAAAAGGGCGAAGATTTTCGAATCCATGATTTTTGTCGAAATCTTTTCTTTGACGATTGAATATGTTATCATTTACACTGATAGTATAGAGAGAAAATGTTGAAGAATAAAAGGTGTTTTTAAAAAGGAAACCAGCAATGAGAGAGGATGATTTCAGAGACATAGCCCCATACGAAGGCCAGGATTTTGACGATGCAATGTCTCGTCTAATGCAATATCCGCAGCTTATAAACAATTTCACGGATGTCATCTCAAGGCACAACAGGGTCATCAACAAGTGGAAGTCCTTCCATTCCAAGAAGATCCTTGGATACCTTCTTGAACACGTTCACAACTACACAGAGTTTCAGCAGCTTATCACCTGTGATTTCTTCCTTGATATGATCGAGTCCTCGAGCATCGATGAGTTCTCATTCGGTGGAATCGAGGAGCTTGGCGCAGATGCACCCCATACCTACATCAGCAACCACAGGGACATAGTCCTGGACACCGCCTTGCTGGACCTTGCACTCTATAGAACAAACCGCACAATGTGCGAGATGGTCGTTGGTGACAACCTTCTTGTAAACCAGTTCACAACCGACATGTTCAAGGTCAATGGAGCGATCACTGTCAAGAGATCCACTTCATCGGCGGCAGAGCTGCGAGCAGAGACCATGAGACTGAGCCGCTACATGAGGCACGCCATAGAGGACAAGAAGACTAGCCTCTGGATAGCACAGAAGAGCGGAAGGTCGAAGGACGGCATAGACAACACAAGCTCCGCCATCCTGAAGATGCTCTATCTTTCATACAGGGAGGATGGCATATCCTTCCCTGACTTCCTGAGAAGAGCCTCTATCGTCCCTGTCGCCATAAGCTATCAGCATGATCCATGTGATGTCACAAAGAGTGAGGAGCAGATCAGAAAGCTGAAGGCCGAGGGTGTCTACAACGTATATGTGAAGAAGAAGTATGCCGACATCCTTGACCTTGTCAGGGGCGTCAGAATGAACAAGGGCAATGTGCACATCCAGGTCGGAAAACCTCTGGATGGTGATGCCATAGCAGATCCTCGTGCCGCTGCACGTGAGATCGACAACCAGATCCACCTGAACTACAGGCTCTGGGACACCAACTACTTTGCCTATGACCATCTCAACGGCACAAACCGTTTCGAGGACAAGTACGCGGAGATGAACACCAAGTCATTCGTGAAGCACTACGGGCATCTCAAGCCGGAGGTTCAGGACATGGTCTTCCAGAACTATGCGAACCCTGTCGTCTCCATGCTCAAGGAAACCGAAGGTTCAGATGAGAAATAAGGTCCTTGCAATTCTTTTTGCGATTGTTCTTCTCTTTGCAGCCTGCAGCAAGGATGATGTCAGTGTCAGCAATCTCCAGGCCCAGCCATACATAAAAGAGAACGGACAGATGGGACTCAGTCTATATGTCAAGACTGATGCCAAGAACCCTGAGGCCATTCAGATGATGGTCAAGGACCCTTCCGGAAATCTCTCCTGGTCATTCACTGTAAATGAGGTTGACTACGAGAACGAGACCTACTATGGCTCCTCCGACATTGCAATGCCAACAAGGTCAGCTCTTCCCATGGGAACCTGGACCGTTGACCTCTTTTTCAAGGATGGAAGCACAAGGAGCATGGATTTCGATGTCTCCTATTCCGATGAGGATGGTGCAATCGAGAGATTCCAATCCCAGAACACTGAAGAGGCCTGGTTTGACACTGATTCCAATCTGACGGTTCTGCCTTGATCAGATAAGGCGACCGACCTGCTTGTAGAGATCTTCCTTTGATATTGAATATGTGAAGTCCCTTCCGTGCGGGCAGACCATGCGGTCAAGCTGGAAGCACTTCTTCACGAGCTCATTGGCTGTCACAGGGTCCAGTCTGTCTCCTGCCTTGATGGCGCTGTGGCAGGCGATTATCGCAAACAGATCCTTCTGCATAGTCTCTATGTCGCCGGTCTGGGTCTGGATGAAGGACACTATCTTGTCCTCGTTCTTCCTGCAGGCGGCAGGCATGCTTGCCATCTCCCAAAGCAGAGGTTCCTTTCTGGTGAGCTCTATGCCGAAGTCGGAGTAGAGGACGCTGTTCTCCTGAAGGTATTCATCGACTGATCTCTCGACCTCGAATTCATAAGGTACGATGAGGCGCTGCACGTCCTTCAGGGCCTTGATCTCATCGAAGAGGATCCTTTCATGAAGTGCATGCTGGTCTATGAACAGAAGCCTGTCATTGAGCTCCACGATCAGGAAGGTGTCGAAGACCTGACCAACATATCTGTATTCAGGGACTATCTTTGTGGTTGAGATCTCCACAGAGGCACGAGAAGGGGCCTGCTGAGGCTTCTCCGGTTCCTTTGTGTCCTTTCCTCTCTCCAGTATGGCCTTTGCGTTCTCGAACCAGGAAGGGTCGAATTGCTTGGAGCTGGAAGCCTGTCTGGGCTGCCCATAGCTTGGCCTGGGTTCGTGGATCTCCTCTTTGACAGGAGCAGGTGCAGGGGAAGAAGGCTCTTCAAACAAGGGCGTCTGAGGTGCTGTCCTCTCATCCGTCTCATAGGTCTTGTTTATCAGGGCCTTTCTGATCATGTTGGTGATTGCACCATAGATCTGGCTCTGGTTGCGCAGCTTGCATTCTCTCTTTGTGGGGTGGATGTTGAAGTCTACAAGTGACGGATTGTCGGTTATGAAAAGATAGAAGAAGGGGAAGGCTCCACCTGGGAGGGCGGCAGAATATGCGTTGTAGATGGCCTGGACGAACTGGAAGCTGTCTATGATACGGTTGTTCACCAGGATCTTTATCTGCGTGCGGTCGCGCTTGTATGTGGCAGGGTCTGAGCAGACTGCAAAGAGGCTGAGGTTGTCTCCCTCGTAGCTCATCTGGATAGGCTGGGCACCTGCGAAGGATCTGTCCAAAGACATCACCTGAAGGGCTCTTGCCGTCTTGTCCGCCTTCTCGAAATGATATTTTAGCTCACCGTCTGCGATGAGGATGAATTCTATGTCTTCGGAGCCGAGGGCTTTCTCAATGAAGGTCTTTCTGCACTCGGCAAGCTCGCTCTGCGGGCGTTTGAGAAACAGCTTTCTGGCAGGGATGTTCTCGAAGAGGCCCTCCATGGTGACGGAGGTTCCTAACTCTATGCTTCCGGGCACAACCTTGCCCTGGACGCCGTTGTCCACCGTGATTCTGTTTCCGTTTGAATTGATTGTAAGTCTGGAGCAGGCTGCTATGCTGCTCAGTGCCTCGCCCCTGAAGCCAAGGGTCTTGAGGTTGAAAAGGTCATCCAAGGTGCGGACCTTGCTTGTTGCGTGGCTTGTACATGCCAGCTCAAGGTCTTCAGCGGACATCCCGCTGCCGTTGTCTATGACTGTAAGGCTTTTAATTCCACCGTCCTCGACATGGACGGTTATCTTTGTAGCGTTGGCATCGATGGCGTTGTCCAGAAGCTCCCTGAGCACGGAGGATGGTCTTTCAACCACCTCTCCGGCTGCTATACGGGAAGCCACTATGGGATCAAGCTGCCTGATCGATGCCATAACGACTATGTTCCTATCAGAAGCTGAAGGAAGCTCCGATGGAGACTGGGATTGTCATTGTGCCGTTGACTCTTGCAAGGTCAGCTCTGACATATGCATCGAAATTACCGAGCTTGATGTCGGCGATTCCGTAGTAGGTTGAAATCTCAGGATCGACGAAGCCAGCCAATGCTGCTCTTCTTCCGCTTGCGTGCTTGATTGCCTTGAGGAGGTTAGCAAGACGTCCGCAGAATCCGTTGTAGACTGCTCCGACGCTGAAGGTGAACTTGCCGAGCATGACATCAGCCTGGGCATTGAGGGTATCAGCACTGATGACCTCTGTCTTGCCGTTCTTTGTGATGACTGTGTTGTATGCAAGTCTTGAACCGCCATCGAGAGCGAACGGAGCATCGATTGATCCGCTGACTCTGAGATGCTTGGTGTTGATTGCACCACTGAGCAGGATGTCGATTGAGTTGCCGCTGAACTGCTTGATGACATCTGCAGGTCCATTGTTCACGAGGTCGTTGAAGTGATGATCCTTGTTGTAGGCTGCACCGACTCCGACTGTGAGGATGCCGTATGTGACGTTGACCTTACCCTCGACGAGCATGCCCTGGAGACCGCTTGTTGTGAGTTGTGCTGCAAAGCCTGCATCAACCTCAATTGTTGTATCCTGGAAGGTGAATGGAGCGACAATGTCGACTGCCGGGTAGAAGTTCATTGACTTGATACCGCTTCTCATGTCGACGATTGCACTTGCACCGATCTCGACCTTTCCGAGGTTGTAGGCGGCTCTGAGACCAGCGTACTGGCCACGGCCCTCAAGCTTTGCCTGGAACTGGAGGTCATCGACGAATGCATAGGCTGAGAAGTTGCCGGCTGTGTAGCTGACTGTTCCAAGGAGTTTGTCCTCTGTGTCATAGGCACGCTTCATTGAATCATAGACCGGGTTCCTGAACTCGAGCTCTGTGGTTCTGTCGGCTCTGATTGAGAAGTCTCCCGCCTCATATGCGAATACTCCGATATACTTCATGATGGAGTTGACCACTCCGGTTGCACCGTTTGCATTGAATGTGAACGGATTGACGATCTGTGTCGGTCTGAACAAGGACATGTCAACAACGAAATGGAGTCCAAATGTGAGGTTGTTGTAGTAGATTGTAGGATCGACATAGACCTCGAGGTTCTTTCCGAAACCTCTGATTCTATCATGCAGGAATGCCTTGTAGCTTGAACTTGGATGATCAAGACCATAGATGACACCGATTGTTGCGCCGAATCTGAAGTTGGATTCCTTCTCTGGTTCCGGCTCGACTTCCTGTGGCTCTGGTCTTGGAGTTGTCTCGATAGGAGTCTTCTCCGGCTCTGTTGCTGGTGCTGGCTCAGCTGGTGCTGGCTCGGCTGGTGCCTCTGGTGCCGGCTCCTCTGCTACGACTGCCTCTGGCTCTGGCTCTGTTGCGAAGAGGCTTGCGATGTAACCTGGGAGTTCCTTCTCGATGAGTGCGACTGCATAGTCGAACTCAAGCTTGCCGTAGGTCTCGGGATAGGTGATCGTTGCCTTGCCTGGCTCAGTGATCTCGTAGTAGATTCCCTTGACATCCTCTGGATAAGCCATTGATGCGGCATGGGCTGCGGCATCGATCTCATCGTTTCTGACAAAGTCAGGATAGGTGAGGAAGGCTGTTCCGATGTATGCCTCGAGTGTGGCGCTGAACTGGCCATATGTGAATGTATGGGTGAGGGCTCCGAGGGTTTCCTCTGCAGGTGCCGGCTCTTCGGCCACTGGCTCTTCAGCTGGTGCCTCAACGGCAATCACTACTGGTTCCGGTGCCTCGACTGTGAACTCTGCCTCTGTCTGGAAGAGTTCGTTCAGGTAGGCCGGGAGCTCCTTCTCGAGAATACCCATTGCAAGGTTGAACTCTGTTTCGCCGTATGTCTCTGGGTAGTAGATTGTGAGAGCACCTGGCTCGGTGAACTCATATGTGATGCCCTGGACGTACTCTGGATACTTCCAAGATGCTGCTGCAGCAGCTGCATTGATTTCCTCGTTTGTAACAAATGCTGGATAAGTTACACGTGCTTCGCCAATATAAGCTGTTATTGTTGCGCTGTAACCAGCATAAGTGAAGGTCCTTGAAAGTGGAGCTGGAATAACCACGACTTCAACTGGGGCCTGCTCTGCTGCCGGCTGTTCGGCTGCTGGCTGTTCAGTTGCTGCCTGTTCGGTTGATTCTGCTGTCTCGGACTCGTTAGACCAGTAGGCGGCAGCATCGATTGCTGAAGGGGTCGAATCACCCTTTGCGTTGTTGATGTAGGTGCCTTCTGAGACGGTTGTCTTCTTGCCTGTGATCAGGTTCGTTGCACTTGCACTTCCAGCACTGACGAATGCTGATTCCTCAGCTTCATCGGAAATGACATAGATCTCTGAGTTTGCTTCAGCTGAGTAGTAGGTGACAGTTGTTCTGACCCTGAATGACTTTGTTGAAGCGACTGCAGCCTTACCATCAAGCAGGTAAATCTCAGGTGTTCCACCAAGACTCATGATCTGGACCAAGGAATTTGGCTCGACCTGGATGATGAAGGAATCGTTTGCGAATGCGATTCCGTTTTCGGCTGTCTGGACTACATAACCGGTTGAGATCTGTGATGGGTTCTCAACGATCTTGTAGTTGTTGTCATAGATCTTTGCATCTCCTACTTCACCCTTGACAGTGATGGAGGCTGCAAACACTGCACATGTTGCCATGACAAGCACCAAAAGCGTGGTGATCAGCTTTTTGCCCATGGCGTTTCTGAAAAATGTTTTCATACTGACTCCTTCGGACTTCCCCGAATTTCTCACATATTATCACTCTATAATATATCTAATTTTTAATTGTCGCAATGCATTAAAACGAGATATATATTGTTTTGGAAGCTTAAAAGCTATCTTTTTATGCTACAGTTAAGTTCGTGGGCTTTGAAAACATGCTCTCTGGCGAACCTATCCATGTGGCAGAGTTCCTTGACAATCGGCTTGATCTGGGAGCGGATGTTTGTCTGGTCATAGGGGCATACAGGCTTCACTACCGGAAGGTCGTAGGTCTGGGCAAGCCGTTTCAAAGTGTTCTCGTGGATCTCAATCATCGGCCTGATGACATAGAGATCCCCCTCAAAGAACTCCTGTATCGGATTCATGGTCGCAAAATCTCCGCGGAAGAAGAGATTCATGATACTTGTCTCGACAAGGTCGTCCAGATGATGGCCCATGGCTATCTGCTTGAAGCCTCGCTTGTTGGCGATCTCGAACAGTATCCTTCTGCGGTTTCTGGCGCAGATGTAGCAGTTGTAGCCCTCCGGATCCTTGACCGACGGGAACTGTGGCTCGTCGATGATCTCGAAGTCTATGTCCAGGTCCTTGAAGTACTGTCTGAGTCTTTCCTTTGCAGGTTCCTCGATTGGATGCTCGATCCAGTTGATCATGATGCCATGGAGTGTGTAGTTGATGGGAAGCCACTTCCTTCTGACTGAAAGGGCCATGGCCAGTGCAAGGGAGTCCTTTCCTCCTGAGACTGCAAGCAGGATGTCCTCTCCGTCGCGAATCATGTCGAAGTCGTTGATGCCCTTGCCGACATCCTTGATGAACCTCATGACCCAAGGCTGCATGTTGCCGTCTATCACGTTTCGGTAAGAGAGCTTTGAATTGTCGAATTCGCTGATGGTTGGTTCTTTCATCTGTACCTCTGAACGAGATGATAAATCATATTCATGCATTTGAAAACACTTGAGGTAATCGTCTTTTTGGGTGAGAATGTCTGCGATGAAGAAGTTCGTGGCATTTGCCTTGCTTTTGTTTGTTCTCTGTGTTCCGACATTCAGCTCCTCGGTCAGGTCCTACCTGCCGTCCAACGTCAAGGTTGCGAACCTTCCTGTTGACTCTGTCATCGGGAAGCTGGCGGAGCCGGACTCATCGGAGACCCACGAGCTTCTTCAGAGGGCTTTGAAATCTGAGTATTCCTTCGAGTGGACGGAGACCTACCTGCGTGAGGATGTGAGGCAGTCCCTTGTGAGCCTGTTCGGCCCATGGTTTTCTGAGAATCTGCCTGCAGCAGAGGTTCTTCTCTCCGTTTCCCATTCCAACTCGGACGGAAGCGTCGGACTGAATGCAAGGGTGGGTTCATCATGCATGTCGTTCATCATCGATGGTGGCTTCATAGTGTCGATGAAACTGCTGTCTGAAGACAATTCTGAAAAAAGTAACTAATGGGACTTGCTCTTTTTTCTCAAATGGTCTATAAAATCATAGTCTTGGCGGCGTAGCTCAGCTGGTAGAGCAATCGGCTCATATCCGATCGGTCAGGGGATCGTGGCCCTTCGCCGCTAAACAAAACAAGATGCCGAGAGCTTTCTCGGCATTTTTCTTTTTCTGGGGGTTCCGTGTGGTAAGATTCTCTGTCCTGGGTTCTGGAAGCTGCGGCAACAGCTACATTTTCTCTACTGACAGCAGAGAGCAGACACTGTTCGATGACACAGCATCAGAGAAGTCCATACTCATAGATGCAGGTTACTCCCTGAAGCAGCTTAAACTCAGAATCTCTGATGGGGGCTTCGACTACAACTCCATCCAGTCTCTGTTTCTGACCCACCTCCATCCCGACCATGCCCACTGTGCAGGCACCTTTGCCAGACAGACGCATAAGCCTGTCTATGTCAGTAAGCGATGCAGATCCCTTGCATTGTCGGAGTATCTGGCCTTGTCCCTCCCCGAGGATACTGAAAGGACCATTGGTCCGGAGTCGGAGGTGAATGTCGGACCTTTCGAGGTCTCCTGCTTCTACACCAGCCATGACAGTGCAGGAAGCTGCGGCTATGAGATCAAGGCTGATGGCAAGGTGTTCGTGATAATCACAGACACCGGGATCTACAACGAGGACATGGTCAAGGCCGCCAAGGAGGCCGACGTCCTTTTCCTGGAATCCAACCATGATGTCGAGATGCTGAGAAGGGGACCCTATCCCCTGAGGTTGCAGAAGAGGGTGGCAGGCGAGCGTGGACATCTGTCCAACGATCAGGCCAGAAGCCTGCTTCTTGATGCCGGCTTCGACAAGAGCCAGAAGCCAGTCTACCTGATACATCTTTCCTCAAACAACAACACCGTTGAACTTGTTCAGCAGGCCATGGTCGGATTCAACGCTACAGTATGTGCCCGTGGAGAGCGTTATTGTGGTGTTATCTAGGTTTTGATTTCCTATATCGGAATATTAGATAACTCTTTGGTCGAGAATCATTATTGACTAAGAATATGATATTTAAATACTATTAGACGCTATAGGAGATTATTATATGTCAGAGTTAATCAGTGAACTTAAGACAATGGAACCGGGACCACAGACCATCCAAGTTGAGGGCTGGGTCAGAACAAAGCGCGACAGCAAGACTGTCACATTCATCGAAGTAAATGACGGTAGCTGCCTGAAGGGTCTTCAGGTCGTCGCAGATCGCTCAACCATCGACAATAATCTCCTCAATAACATCTCAACAGGATGCTCAGTGGTATGCGAAGGAAAGCTTGTTGCCTCAATGGGAGGAGACCAGAAGGTCGAGCTCCAGGCATCATCCATCACCATGGTCGGAGACTGCCCAAGTGACTATCCGCTTCAGAAGAAGCGCCACACACTTGAGTACCTCCGCGAGATCGCTCATCTCAGAGCCAGAACAAACACAATCGGAGCTGTGGCGAGAGTCAGAAGCACAATGGCCTATGCCGTGCATCGCTTCTTCCAGGAGAACGGCTTCTTCTATGTCAACACTCCGCTGATCACAGCCAGTGACGCAGAGGGAGCAGGCCAGATGTTCCAGGTCACAACTCTAGATCTGGACAACATCCCAAGGCTTGAGGATGGAAAGATCGATTACTCCAAGGACTTCTTCGGCAAGCGAACAAGCCTTACTGTCAGCGGTCAGCTTGAGGGTGAGACCTATGCAACAGCCCTGAAGAACATCTATACCTTCGGACCTACCTTCAGAGCCGAGAACTCAAACACAAAGAGACACCTCGCCGAGTTCTGGATGATCGAGCCG
>DMOO01000213.1 GCA_003456855.1 Sphaerochaeta sp. | reverse complement strand
CAGAACGCAAGCGGACGTTCTGTGCTTCAACCTACACCCTCTATCTAGACCTCTCCGTAAAGAGGCTGATAGCTTTTCACATCTGAGTCATGCCAAGCCTTGACCAAACTCCTCGCATCCTTTGTGAGCTGGGCCCAGTGTGCGCTCTTCTTGCTTCTCAGATGAAGAAGCGTCTTCACCATCAGAATGTCTCCGAGCATCTCATTGAGCCCATCAAAGGCGTTTGTCTGGTTGTCGTTTCGGACCTTCCATCGTGCGGTTGTGGTCACGACCGTCTTGTTTGCGACATAGGCGCAATCATATATGCACAGCGCAAGCCCTCTGACCTTGAGCCTCACATCCTCATGCTCCGGTGGGAACACGTTGAGATTTGCTGTGATCCTGAGAGTGTGCTGGCAGAGACGGAAGCAAGCGTCAACTGCTTCACATCTTCTGTTTGAAGGTGTGTCAGGAACATTCCTCTGACCTACATTGACTGACATTACGACTCCTTTATGCGCCGGTCCTCACATCCCGGCGATTAGAAGATTGGCTGATTACAAAACGACAGCCGGCGAGAACCTATTAGCGTTGGACGCATTGCCGTGGCTGACATAGCCACTAGAGTAGACACTCCACGTATTAATCGCACCGCCTCGATACGCAGAACGCAAGCGGACGTTCTGTGCGCTTGAGTGGTTCTCCGCTGCATAGGTCTTCATTTCCGGGTATGTAGTGTACTGTGCACACGGGGAGGTCCGTCCGCTTTGGCGTTTCCATCTCTCCCAATACTCCCCCTCGCCGGAGATCTGCGGATTGATGTACATCTGTTGCAGAGAAGGGATGAACACCTTGTCGTAGGTGATGTCAGCTGCGCCACCGTCCTGTACTGTGTTCGTATAGGTTGTGACCTTGGTTTCCTTGATCGCATTCAGAAAGTCCTCGGACACTCCCGAAAGGAATCCGGCCTTTGTTGCAAGCTGGTCCGGTGCGATGTCCCATTCATCCTGGGCGGTCCACCATGATCCGACCCCGGCAGCCGAATTGAGATACTGTCTGAGAGCCGATGTCTTCCATCTGCCCCAGCCGTAGGCCATCTCCTGGGTGCTGTTGAGGTTTCCGTTCCTCGTGTTGTTCTTCTGCGTTCCGAGATCTGTACCCGTTGCAGAGAACACCGGAGTGATCGTTTCAAGGATGGTCTTTCCATCTGCGCTGTAGGTGTAGATCCTCCAGTTTGCCTTGGCCTGGTCAGGAGCACCATAACACCCCGCAACGCGGCCACCAGCCGGCACTGCCTGTGTAGTTGTGAACGATACAACATCTCCGGCACTTACATTGCTTCCCCAGCTTGACTCTATTGTGAAGTAATAGGTGCCAGCAGCAAGTCCATCAGGACAGGCGAGGAAAGCTCTCTGGTGCGAGAACTGGACACCAAACGGATGGGCATAGTGCATCTGGAGGAAAGGCCTGTCCGACAGGGTTTCTCCATCCTCAAGCTCAACTGATCCGATATGCTGCAACTGCCAATGGTAGTTGTAATCTGTTGACAGGGCAGTATCCCTCCATGTGTCAACGAACATGTCACCGATGCTAAAGAGATCTCCGAAGATCCCCTCATGTGCATATTCCTTGAGCATGTTCCAGTCAATGTCGCTCGGCGCACTCTCTCTTACCAGGGCAGCCAGAAGCGCATTCGTCTTCCCCATTTTGTCACTGAATGTCTCATCCAGCAAAATTGGTTTCTTAGTCATTCTCTTTCTCCTTATTCTTCGACTTCAATGCAGAGGACTTGATCCCCGCTTCCGTCAGATTCCCAGGACAGCCCCAGAGAACCTGAGCCCTCGGTTGCAATCCATGCTGTTCCGTTCCATACCTTGTAGACTCCGGTGCCCACATCAGTAACCCACCACATATCTCCGATGGCCTGATCCGTCAGAGCTTCAAGCTGAGCCTGTGTGCAGTCACCCTTGAATTTGAGTCCACCCTGTAGTCCTTTGACCTGATCCTCAAGATCGCTGATGTCCGACTCGTTTGCAGCCACACGTGCTTCTATCGCATCCACTTCACTATCAAGGGAATTGAACTGCTCATTGGTCACATACTGTTCCAGGACATTGGAGATGTCGAACCATGCTGAGCCGTTGTATTCGTAGAGACGGCCCTCCGTGAAGGTCTGATCTCCTACAACCCAGGTTGATGTAGCAAGGAAGTAGTCGTTGATCTGAGGTGAATCTGGAAACGCAGACAATGCACCGATGAAATTCATCGCATTGCCCATTCCGTTGCGGACATAGGCTTTCAGCTTCTCTCCAGAAATATGCATCATCTCAGCGAGACCGGGATCGCCCTGAGTGTTTCCTACCTGAATCGCAAAGATATAGGTGTCCAGTATCGTACCCGTGAATTCAGGTGCATTGGCAAATGGTTTTGGCATCTGTCTCCTCCTCAATCAAAAACTGTCTCGCACACCGAGATGTCCCCGATGTCCAGAGTGTATTCCGCATCGCTGAAATACCAGCGGAATTCATAGAAGTATTTCCCCGCCTCAAGATCTGCGGTGTCAGCTGCATCGAGGACGAAGTTGCCGTCACTGCTCTCTGCGACAAGCTCGGCATCCTCATCCTTGAGAGATCTGTCGGACTTGATTATCAATTTGATTGTTCCCTGTACTGCGACAGCCGTTCCGTCAACTTTCGGCTGCACGGAGAAGGCCACTGTATTGCCTCGATAGATGTTGTGTAACATATAACCCCCTAAACCATCTTCTTATCTATGAATCCGTAGTCATCCTCGGAATATCAGACAGATCCGGCCTCTATTCCAAGCTCTCCCACATCCAGCACCATCATCTTCCTGTTGAATACCATGCCGTATGTGTGCCAGTCGGAGATCTTGATTCCGTACTTGCTCGGTCCGGTGAGCGCAATGCCGTAGACATGCTGGCCGGAGATCTCCATCCCATACTCGCTCGGTGCATTGAAGACCATGCCGTACAGAGACTGTGTGATCTCAACTGAAAGTCGATTCTCCATCAAACCCCCTTGAGCCTGTCCAGCTCAGCAGAGATTTCCTGCACCGCCTTGATGAGTATTCCGATACAGTTGCCAATCTCCATGACATTGTGGAACGGAGATGAGAGTCTTTCGTCTGTATCATCTGCAATGAATCCGTAATGTCTGTATCCCTTTGGATTCCCCTTGTCGCATTTGTAGGTGAAGGAGACCACATCGACACTTCTGAGGATTTCAACCGCATTGTCATTCAGCCTCTCTATGTTCTCTTTCCTTGCTCTTGCAGAGCCTTGCAACCATCCAGTCTCAGCCCATCCTTGATACCAAGGTTCTGTCTCTGAACCGACATAACCGCTACCGACCCTTTGTGCGTTTGAGTTGTATATCGGCATGAGATTCTGAGCGAAAGCACCAAGGATTGCCGACATCACACTGATATCGACCTCATGGCTTCTGTAATAGTTTCCGTTTGCCGTCAGGAAGTCATAGGAGTTGTTGTCAGTTGTGTATATCACAAGTTCATCGCTCTTGTATTTTATGTAAGCGATAGTCCTCGTTGTTCCATCAGGGAATTCAAAATCGGCATTTGAGAGCAATGAGGTGACTGCGAAAGATGTGTTTGCCGGTTCGTATCCACTTGTATATGAGAACCTGTAGTATTTGTTGACTTCCCATGTCGAGTTTGCGGTCATGGTGATGCTCTTCACAACATTGTCAACATTCAGATATGTGTCCGAAGTGCCGTATCCTGTCCTTGGGATATCGGAGAGGAGAATGTGGTTCTCAGAATCATAGATTATGTTTATTCCTTCGCTGAAGTTCTCAGACTCTGAGTAATAGAGGTAGAAATAGCCACTGTTGACATAATAGGACTGACCGCCACCACCTGCGACAGTACCTACAACATAACCACCCTTCGGTATATAGAAGGAGCTGGTCTTACTGCTCTGATACCTTGCGCTGATAGGCTCTCTGTGGATTGGTGTCGAGTAGATGGTTCCGTCTGAATCATATACGCTTACATCAATCCTGCTATTGTACTGGTCAATCCAAAGGAATCCTGCGGTATAGTTTCCGTTTATCTCTGCGGAGACATATATCTGTTGCCCTGTGTCATTATCCCATCGCCACTGTCCTGATGAAGAACCAGAGCATCTCCCATTGACAACCTTGGTCTTAGCTCCACCGACAGACCTCCTGACGAACAATGCGGGAACTACATTGAATATCGAGCCTGTCGCATCGTATGAGACATTCTCATCCAAACTTGACAACCAACTGTTGAGAACATCATACCACTCTTGCTTGGAATAGGCTGAAGGTACGCTTGTTCCATCTATCTTGGATGCCTTCAACTGTATCGGTGACTGGCTTATCTTGTTGGTCTTGAAGACAACCTCTCCAGAAGTTGCATCATAGTTCTCGATTGTGCCGTTGATTACGGAAGAGCCATCAATTGTGGAGTTGTGTATCGTTGCACTTTCTATCAAGGCTTCCTTACACTGGAAGAACCCTGATGCATCAACAACGAATCCACCCTCGTTGCCGATTGTATAGCCATTGGCGGTTTTGACTGGTCTGCCGTCTGCATCGACTGTGACGTCACCGCCCCACATTATCCCATCCTTGCTGAACACAAGGTTCTTGGTGAAAAGATTGGCTATGACTGCGTTCTGTGCAACGAGGTTGACAAGCCATGTGTAATACATATTGTTGCTGTCAGTCATATCGACACCTGCATCGAGGATGCCTCCGAGACATCCCATCGCAATGTCCATATTGGTCATAGAGCCGATTTTCTTCCACGTCTGGTTCCCGATATAGATGAATGGTGTGCCTTTGGATATTGTCGGCAAAGCCTTGTTATCCGAATCAATTGCAGACCAACCAGAGGGATATGTTGTTATTTCAATACCTGCAATGAAATAATCGTCTTCGACAAGATTTGTTCCATCAAGCCTTGTCACAGGTAATGTGTTGGTTGTCACACAACCTGCAAACATGACATAGGTTGTTATGTCCTTTGCACTCATTAATGCTGATGCCGATTCTCCATACAATCCATCCACGGAGATTTTTATTTGCATTGAATCGGTTGACTTGCTTATATTGAATGCAATAACTCCGCTACTGTATGTCGAATATGAGACATTGCTGATTCCTGTGGATGAGCCATCCTCATTCAGAACGGAGACATTCCGCATCGTAGTTGCCAAGGCGGAATCCGAATATCCAGTGACCACAAGTCTGGCGAAATATTGGAAAGAGCCGTTCTGCGACTTGTCAACAACGAATTCGGAATTTTCCACAACCAACTCAAACTGACATGAGGCAAACAGTCCTTCCGTTATCTCCTTGCAGTAAGTCGGCTCTCCATAGGTGACCACGCCATCGGCATCGGTTGTCTTGAGTCTCTGCCAAACATACAGGCCTTTGTACCAGTTGTCATAGTCGCTGGACCATTCCGTCACATCCTCAAACCCGAATTCGAATTCATCTGAGTTCTCATCGTATCCGAAGCCCTTGAACGGGAAATTATAGGTGGTGTCAGATGTTGACAAACCATATTGGATCTCGTTTGTCACAAGGTTTGTATCCACATCCTCCAGCTGGAGTAGATACACTGGATCTGTATAGGTTACGGTCCCGTTAGAGTTGACAATCTTCAATCTTCTCCACAGATAACCGCTGTATCCATAGGGATAGCCGTTGAGCCAGGAACCTTCCTGGACAAGCATCTTGGAGGTTGAGACATAGTATTGAGGAACCACCTGGGAGGCTCCATCAAGGTTCAATGTTATCGAGGCCGTCTGGATCACGTTGGAGTCGTAGACTATCGAGCAAGTGACCTCATTGCTCCCGGAAGACAGCGAGGAAGCTGGGACTTCCTTTGTTTTTCCTGTTCCTATGGAGACTCCATTGAGTTTCCATGAGAATGTGACATCATCGCCGGCGTTGACCACTGCTCCGGCAAGCTGGAGATTGGCGGTCTGGCCTTCGGCAAGATCCGTCAGATCCGAGATGATTCTGAAATCGCTCTGGGCGACACGGAACATGTCGGAATAGTACAGGGCCTTCAATACGGTCTCAGGAAGGGAGAATATGTCGGCACCCTCTGCCTTGATGGTGTAGATGCCGTTGGCTGCCTGTCTGCAACTCAGGACCCTCACTGTTGTCTGCACCCCGGTGACGGAATCGTTGAGAAGATGGAATGTTCCGGCTTCATAGGCCGTCAGGGATTTGAATGTGTATGTGATGCCGGCTGTCTTCTGTCTCTTTAGCTCTCTCTTGGCATAATTCTGTGCCATCGTTGCATCATAGACATATTTGAGCGTTCTTGTTGTCTTCTCCGGTCTGGATCCCGATGTATTCTCCACATATTCCTCGGAATCGCCACACAGATAGACGACATGGCCACTTGCGGTTATATGCCACTGAGGTGACCATTGCGGACCGATCAATGGAATCTCATTGAAGGTGAATGTCCCCTTGAAACCGACATATAAACGTGCTCCTGAAACCGTGATGTTATCAGCGACAGGATTCTCCTGTTTGATGTTGACCTTATCCCAGGAGCATTTGACGGAGACGTTGCTGATTGAGACGGGAGTGATCTCACTGCCGGATTTCTCGTTGTATTCTGGACTCCATGAGACCTGACCTTTCCCCGAAGGAGGCTCATCTGTCGGCTCACTGGCATTGTATGTCCCATCATAGAGAAGACCTCGTGCATCTGTGAAGGTCACTCCGCCAGGATAGCTGAGTCTGGCGGAAGGATTGGTCCTTGCTGGAAACACGACACCGGAGTCGGAATATGGGATCTCTGCGTCCTGACGGAACAGCACGATGTTGTCGGACTTGAGCTTCATGTATTTGACGCTTATGCCGTCAGCCCAATAGTCCTCCCTGTTTATGTTCAAGGAATCCCTGATGTCAGAGATGGCGGTGTTTGGTTGCTCCTCGGCCTCCGTCTTGTAGAACTTCACATGTCCGGGAGTGAATTTATAGTCCCAGCCACCCCTTTCAAAGAGAAGATTGGTCAGAACCGCATCGTAGTATTCCGATGACTTGATCGGAAGATATTCCACCGTATCGGATGAAAAGGCTGCGGGATAGTCTCTGGTTGTGGTGATTCCGGCAAGATTGAAGAGGTAGTCCACGCACTGCGCCAGGGTATAGCCTCCGCAATCGTTGCGATTCTCGCCGCTTACGATATGGAGAGCCTCAGTGTAGTCCATGACCTGGACACTTATAGGCTCTTCGTAGTTTCCTCTTGCGGAAACGGAGAGATAAGGCCTGATAACACCCTCAAACATCACCATGTTATCATGCTTCACCTCTGCCTTGACCAGTCTGCTTGTCTCGGAGAGAAACAGGGCAAAGGCCTCAGCTGATTTGATTGTGAGCTTCAAAGACTGTGTAAGGTGAGCACCCTTGGCACCCACCTCATCAGGAAAATCCCATCCATTGTAAAGGATGTCATACGTTCTGTCTCCACCGGTCAGGTGGATTGTCAGTGTCCAGCTCATGCATACCTCCAGGATGGAAGAGCTCCAGTCCTCTGTGCTCTCTCAATGGCATGGAAGATCTCCTCCTCCACGTTTCCTACGACATTGCCGTTGATGTTGATGACAACGCCAGATCCAGCCATTCCCTTGCCTCTCAGCTCATCTGCGAAAGGTTTCGGCACTATCATCTCACCCTTATGGACCTGAGCCACCTGATCCTGTAGAAGCTCATAGGCTCCCTGGCCATAGCTAGGCATATAGGTCTGGGAGCTGATTGCTGCAACCTGGGCACCATAGGCAGCGGTTGCAAGCCCTGTGACGATTCCAGCGACAACAGGGTTTGGATCGTTTGCCCATGCTTTCATTACGGCTTGTCCGTATGAGACTGTTGCCTCGGCAAGGGCATTTGCCTTGCGGGCCTCAAATGCCTTCTTCTCAAGGTCATTGATCTTCCGCTGCATCTCCTCTTCCTGAGCAACGGTCAAGGTTCCGGCATCTCTCATCTGCTCCATCTCTTTGGAGATCTGCGATGCCTGGTTCTCCCAGATGGAGGCAAGGGACTCACTTATTGACAAATACGCATCGTATGCAGCTGAGGCTACATCCTTAAACATGTCTTTCAGGGAGAGTCCGGTGTCATCAGCCTCATCTTTGACTTTTGTGAGAGCATCCAGATCATCCAGAAGACCTTGCTGGACCTCCTGTAGGTACTGGACAGTTGCCGGGTCTTCGGTCTCTTCAATCTGATCAGCCAGAAGAGAGATCTCAGCATTGAGATGGTCAACTTGCTCTTGATAGTCGGAAAGATAATCTGTCGGAAGCCATTTGTCGCTCCCTTTGTCGGAACCGCTCTTGAAGAGATTGTCTTTCTTTTCCTGTGTAGCTGCTATTATCTCATCCAGCTGGTCTCCCATTGCACGGACATCGGTTATGGAAGTGCCTTCTGGAAGACCAAGCAGCTCAAGAATGGCAAAAGAACCGTCTTCATTTGTGTCCCCGCCGTGCTCGTTGATGAGATCTTTGTATTCCTTTGCCTTTGCTATGATCTCATCATAGACTGCTGCCTGATAGGAGATGGAACTTCCACCGTTGCTCTTCATGAAGGATTCAAAGGCGCTTTCAGAATCCAGTATGCTGGCTGGAGAGCCGGATCCCGAACCGGTTACAACTGTTCCAGATGGCTTCTCCACGGTATATGCATTCTTATACTCTCCGAGAGCTGCATCTATCAATTCTACGGTGTTGACCAGCTTGTCGTATGGCTCCTTGAGCATTTCAAAGAAACCCTCATCGAGATCTCCGAAGAAATTCTCATATCCTGACGGAAGGTAGGTTTCCAGAACACCCTTCAAGGTATCATTGTCCATCCAAAGAAGATCTTCAAGGTTTGTATCGATGGCCTCTTCTATGAACTGTCCCCAAGGATTGCCCCTGATAAGCTCCAGCTGTGCGGACACATCGCTTACAGCCTCAGATCTCCTCTCCTTGAGGAAATCCTCTGCATAATTGGAATACAGGGTATGGGAATCTCCTGTCTGGACATCTTCCCAGAAGTTGCCCTGATCAATGTGGTCGCTCGCCCATTCATGGATTTTCTTGAGCATGTCAAGAATATATGTGAATGCCGGGGCAAGGGATCCAACAATGCCATCGCCAAGATCCTCTTTAATGTCCCCCCAGACATTCTTGATCTGGTCAAGCGTTCCTGTATCGGTAGAGGCTACAGCAGAGGCCACGCCTTTGTATTTGCTCTCGATCTTGTCCAGAACAAGAGCCTGGGCGCCGTAAAGATCGTTTGCATCTTGTAAGGCTTTGACTTGTTCAATCTCTTCCTCTGTGAAAGCCATTCCTTGCCTTCTGAGTCTTGTAAGACCTTGAGTGGGATCCTGTAAAGCATAGGCCATAGTCGATGCAGCGGAGGAGATGTCGGTTTTCATCGCCTCTGCCAGATCCGCAGTTGTCATGAGGGCTCTTTTGAGGCCATCTTCATCGAGAGCCTGGGTGGCAATCAGGAGTTTTTCAGCTTCAAGGACTGCTTCATCTCCGAATTTTGTGACCTCTTGCACTGCTCCAGCCAGATCGAGAAGCTCTCTGGCACTCATATTGATTTGATTGCCCGTTGCCTTTAGGACGGAGGCAAGCCTGACCTCTGACTGCTCTTGGGTCTTGTAGACCTCAATCATTTCCTTGGCGGCTCCGTTCACCTCGGAAATGGCCTGTTTCACGATCAGGAAAGAGGCGGAGAGCTTGGTGAGATTCATGGAATTCATCTTGCCAAGGGAGTCGTTTATCTTCTCTAGCTCACGCTGCGCCTGATTGGTCTCGGCTGAGACTTTCATTTTCAATTCCGCAGACATTCTTACCTCTCTCTATCTAAACAGGGCTGACAACCCTCGCCCTCTGAGGGGATCTTCTGGGTGGTAAGCCCTGTATATGGGGATCAATGCCTCCACAAGCTCCACCAACCGATTGGGACATCTGGCCCAATCCGAATAAGGGAAGCCAAGAACGGTCCATCGTTGAAACTCCATAACATCTGCAACAGCATCCTTATTGTCGAAATATGACTTTATATCCGACAATCTGATCTTGATACCGCTTTTCAGAAGCTCGACTCTCTCGGAACCACCGTATCTTGGCTTGTAATCAGGGCCATAGCCCTCACACTTCAAGGAGTAGAGGGCTGTGGCAAGTTTTTTGATTCAATTGTGAACACTCCGGCAGTGATTATTTCTTTTGCTACGGTGGAAACAAGTCTTGTCAGACCGTGCCCGTATTTAAGGACATCCTCTGCTGTTGTCAACTGAATCTTCTCTCCATCAAGGTTGACTTCCAGACCATCAATCTTCTCGACAAAACGTCCGAAAACCTCCGAGTCCAGGAATTTGCCCTCTGCCTTGAGGGATTCGAAATCTGGAGGAGTAAGGACCTTGAAGGTCACGGAAAAAGGCTTTTCCGCTTTCTCGTTCCCCCACAACTCTGGCTTGATGGTTTTACTTTTCGACAGATTTAGAATCATTCATCATGCTCCTGCTCCTGCTGTGTAGGTCGGTGCGTCATCTCCGGTGAAGTTTGCAGTGAATGAAACCATGTCACCGGCAGCTACAGAGATGGAGAAGTTGCTGATCCATGCAGAACCGGAGAGTGAAGCTCCTCCTCCGAGGCCAAGCTCAAGGGTCTGGACAGCCACAGTCTGGTTTCCAACGCATAGATCAAAGAAACCCTTCTGCTTTGCATCGGCAAGATCCAAGGTTCCAGCAATGTTTCCACTCCAGGATCTGAGTCCTGGCTGGCTCTTCTTCCACTGGTTTTCAAGAGATGTCACATCATGGAGATCCACATCTGTTGTTACATTGAAGCTCTTGATGTATGTGACAGCTGCCGGAGTGCTTCCAGCTTTCAGATAGCCATCTTTTCCAGCATATACGCCCATATTTTAGTCCTCCAAACGGTCCAGTATCTTCTTCTCGATCTGACCGTCTTTTTCGAAATTGATTGTGGCTTCCATGACGGTGCCACACTTACATCTTCTTTCCTTGTCCTGTCCTTCCTGTCTTGGAAGCTCCAAACCACAGCGAGGACAAGTCCAGGTTTTCAAGCTTTTCATTGCATACCTCCGAAAGAACCAAGGTTTACACGAACTTTAAGCACGAATGCTGCAACAAAGACCTCGCTCACGACTCCACATTCAGGAGATTCAATGAAAGAATCGACAGCGCAACCTCCAAGCGTATGGTCGCAACGTATCGCATCCTCCAGACAGTCCATGAGGTCATTCCCCATGCGCTGCAACTCATCGATGTCACTCCCTCTTACTGCAATGCAGACATTCAGATCGTAATCGGTCAGATATGGCTCAGACGTATCCCTTCTGGTCTGTGCAATGCACAATGCCGGATAAGATCTAAGGCCTGTCACCACATCACGGAATCCAATGTCTGTCTCTGCTATGAAAGGGAGCTTCTCATCGGGATTCTCCTCGTTCCAGTCAGTGATGATCTCTGTCATCTTGTCATTAAGGTGGTCCATCACCTTGCTCAGCAACTTATGTGTGCGTTCATTTAAGGGCATTGAATCTCTCCTCAATCTTGTCTGTGATGTAATCGCCGACATTATTGACTGCGGTCCACTCGGCAAATGTTCTGTTCATGAAGTCTCTGCTGGTGCCAATCCACTGATACAAGTAATTCAGCATTCCGGGGATTCTGACACCAGGACGGATATACCACTCTGCAACATTGGCCTTGCGATTGCGCTTCGGAGTCCAGGCTTGGATTGACTCTCTCGTTCCCGTACCTCCAGGGCCTCTGTCGTTAAGGAATCTAGTGAAATTCCCTCTGACATAATCCTTGTAGCTGTGGGCCTTATCTCCTACTGCGCTCCTGACCCAGCCATCAATGTGCTTTGCGGTATATTCAAACTTCTCGATCGCATTGCCGGAGATCTCCAGCTTCATGTTTTCAGCCATCAGTCACTCGCTCTGCCCAGACGGTACCTGTCAAGGTGCTGACGGACAGCAAGAGGGACAACGCTCTGCTCAATCTGCTCGGTGCCTCCCTCTGTGGATTGCGAAGTCTTTCCCATGTGGCCGGCATTGGCCATCCTGGACATTGCCTGTACGGTCATTGCGACACAGTAGACAACATCCTCCGGGGCGGACGTCCAGCCTGTCGTGTACTGCACACGGACCTCCGAACCGGAGGCTCCATTGCTAAGCAAGACAACATTGGTCTGCGGAAAAGCCTCATAGGAAGAGATCTCCTCACCGTTGTCGATGACCTTTGACACAGCATTCAGTGGGCTTGCGCTCAAAATGACGTATCTCTGGCCTTTTGCGGTTTCAAAGATCTCCTCCCAGGTAATGGGCTGCCGAAGAGCTTCCATTCCCAGATAATTGGCACAAGCCTTCTCTGCAACGCTGATCATGTTGGTGAAGTATGCATTCTGTGCATCCGTGAAATGGAAGCCATACTTCTGCCTGAGATCCTCGACAGACAAAACAGCCGTATTGGTTCCGGTTGTGGTTTTCTTCAACAGACCCATTGATTACCCCCTAGACTTAAGCGGACTTCTTGTTGTAGTAGACTGCGAATGCAGCGGCAACAGTTGGCTTACCATCGATTCTCTGCTTGACAAGGAATCCGACCTGATCGTTGGCTGCGAATGTCTCGTTGAGTCTCTTGATCTCAAGGCCCTTGCGATCTGCGATGTGATAGTATCTGAAGTCACCGACAACCATCCAAGGTGTGTTGGCTGATGCGGATGCTGTGGTTGTGAGATCTGGAGAGACGACAACCGGGATTCCCATGATGTGGGTGATCGGTGTGTTCTGCTCGAAGATGTACTTTCCGCTGTCCTTGAACTCATGGATTGCATCGAGAAGGCCCTGTGCGATGAAGATTGTTGCACCCTTACGGTACTCGCCGTTGAGCTTCTGGATGGTGGACTTCACCTCTGTCCAGAGAGCTGTGCCGGATGTTGCGCTGACAACAACGTTTGGAGTGCCCGTCTGAGCAGCAACTGCTGTGACAACGCCGGTGATTGCATTGCTGCCGGAACCAAGAAGGAACTCATGGTCTTCCTTGAGGGCAAAACCCTTGGCAACGATCTGGGTGATGTAGGCAACGATGTCAGCTGCGGAATCCTCAAGGAACTCGCTTGAGATCTTGACCAGAGCACCGAGCTTGTAAGCAGAGAGAGTGCAAGAACCTGGATTTGCTCCAGAGTCGGTGAATGGGCTACCTTCTGAGATGTAGCTGACTGTTACGCCAGTGCCCTCTACTGCAAAGGTATAGTTGCCGCTGCATGGATGGACTGTGGAATACTTGCGGATGTTTGAATACTCATACTTGAGCTTCTCGATCTGGGCACCGATTGTTGTAGGAACAAGCAGTGTACCTCCGTTTGTCATTGCCTCTTTGAGGTCCTTGACGAACTTCTGGGCATCTGTGAGCTGCTCAGGATTATTCTTCTTATCCTTGATCTCTACGCCCTCGTCCTGAGCGTCCTGTATCTTCTTGACCTTGACGAGGTTCTCGTACTCCTTGAGGTTCTCGTCTGTCGGATTCTCCATTACCTTGGCCAGTGCGGCTGCAATCTTTTCCTGTAATGTCATGTTCAATTCTCCTTGTAAGATTTGATATAGTCCTGGTGGATCTGGAACGCCTTGCGGAGAATTGCACATGCCGCTGCATCCTTGGAATCAGCCGTTGCCTTATCCTTGGGCTCTTCATCCTTGCTTTCCTTTGCCACGAAGGTTTCATTTGCTGGGTGCTGGACAAAATCGAAGTATCTGACCAGCTCATAGGTGTCAGGGTCCACGACACCGTGCTCATCCATTGAGCCATAACCGACAGAGGACACTCCTACTGGAATGTTGTGGTCGATGCAGAAGGTGATTTTTGCTGCATAAGTCTCATCGATGAACTCAAAGTCAACCCAAAGCTGGTTGTTCTCAATCCTTGGATTGAATGCATGGGCCATAGCTCCGGCATACTCTGTATAGCTGTCGTGTCCATCATTGCAGAGAGTTTCCTTGTTCTCTTTGACGATTCTCTCCGCAAGTGCTGTCGTGTAGGTTCTGCCGTTCAGATTCCTCTCGTTGAGATTCCAGATCGGAACGGAGTAGTTACCCTCTTTCTTTCCGGTGGCTTCGTTGAGCATAGGCTTCTTGAAGCCAGGATTCATGATGCTGTCTACAAGTTTTTTCTTTTCCATCTCTTCCTCACTTTCCCGGAGCAACTCCACAGGAGCAATGTCCGTGGAAAGGCGGGTGTTTGAATGATCTTGTGAATGTCCATGTATTGCCGGCTCCGTCAGAACCGGAGTCTCCCTTTCTCAGAATGGTGCCGTTGACCTCAACGACCTTTCCATCCAGTCCGTGGCAAAACTCACATGCATCGGGTGCAGCGACAACATGCATGAACTCAATATGAAGCTGGGAGAACAGGAACACCTGGAAGGCGTTGCCGGCTCTGTTGGTCTCCTCTGTGCTGTCCTCTGCCGGTTTGGTGGCCCATTCACCGTAAAGCTCATCACGTTCCTCCGGCTCCGCTTTCTTGAACTCCTTCACCCTGTTGGAGGCAAAGCGCCCGGCCATAGATGCTCCGAACTTGCCGGCGTAGGCATCAAGCGCATCCTGTGATGGAGTCTCCTTGGACCCTGTGGCCTTCTGGACTATCGGGAGGAGTTTGTTGATCACCTTCTTGAAGACTTCCACGTATTCGTTGCCGTAGTTTTTCTCGACTTCGTGGGCATAGGCCTCAAACTGTTCCAGAACCTGGGCCTCTGGAATACCGGAAGAGGCAAGCTCCTTGGCCTTGGTAACAAGGTCCTTCACTTGCCTACGCATGATCACTTCAATCTTGGATCTGTTTGTCTTGGAGACATTCTGCGTCTCCGTGAGATATGCACGGTCCTTAAGCTGCTTCTCTGTCAAGCTCTCCTGGGATTCCTTCTTGTCGGATGGCAGATCGAATGGATTTGGGATGGTAGATGTCTGGTTTGGGTTCTCCACAGATCCGTCCGGCTTGAGGATTCCATAGTTGAGAGGGATTCTTGTGATGTCTCCGCCCGGAACAGGAGGGAAGTCCATGAGCCTTCTGGCTTCGTTGATGGTGTAGATGCCGTTGTTGACTCCCTGGACAAGACAATTCATCTGCGTTGTGGAGTTTGCCCTGAGAAGTCCGTTGAGATTGAACTTTGTGTAGAGATCTGTCTCTCCGAGAATCTCATTGAAGGCCGTCTCCCAGATCACGAACCTCGGAAGGACGCTTTTCATCTCCTCGATGCCACGATCCTCTGCATTTGCATAGGTTGCACCCGAATCCGGGCCGAAGAATCTGGTGTAAACCTCTTCTTTGCTCCACTTCTGGACCGCTTCCAGCTTGGAGATGTCACCATCGTTGAGCTTTAGAGGCTCATATTTCATCGAATCTTCGATTACAAGGGTCTTGCCGGAGTTACTTACACCTGAGAATGAGCCCTTCAAAAGGGCTGCCATCTGGTCCTTTATCTCTTTCTTAGTGCCTTTCGGAACGGAAAGAACGCCTCCGATTGAGGCTCCATTGCTGTAATAATTCTTCTGGAGCGTCTTTGATGAGGCTATTGTCTCCAGATCCTTGCCTGAATAGTCTGCAAGGGAGAGCACTGCATCGTAGCTGATCGCCGTATTGATGAATCTGAGGACATCGGAGGAAGGGAAGAGATCTCCCGTGGGCGTATACCTCCAGAAGAGTCTCGTTCCATTCCATTCAGGAGACATCAAATTTGGAGAGACGGGATAAAGGGCTGTGATTACATCCCCACTGCGTCCGATGACTGCCATTGCTTGACCGAAGAGCTCAAACTGGAAACCCATTATGAATCGCCAGGCGTTGCTGTTGAGGTACGGTGCCGGATGGTTCATCAGCTGGAGGATTGGATGGACTCCCCTGACCTCCTTGGGCCAAGATCCGGTGTCCTTGTACAGCTTCCAGGGCATGGTTGCATACATTCTACAGAGCTTTGTCATGCACCCCCAGAACGCAGAATTCTCCATTTCAGGATAGTCTTGTGTTCCAAGCATAGAGGAACTAGTTTGAATGCTAATTGTCGCTTCTTGGACGGTTTTTGACTTGCTGAATGGCCATTTCATGAGCTACCCGCCTCCCATAATTAAAAAAACTATTTGAACAGAGGCCGAAAACTCAACAAATGTCTCTAGGTGTCTCTAGGTAGAGACTGAAAATAGGGCTAGAAGACCATCATAAAGTCCTCAACATTGCCATCCAGACCCTCTCCTTGCTGTGTTGCAGCAGTGTCATAGGCCATGATTGCAGCGATAACTCCATCAATTCTGTTCTGGGATCTGGTGACATCAGGCTTGTCTATTCGGACATTGCCGTTCACATCAACTTTTGTGGCTGCACAGCTCATCATCCATCGCTCCACAGGGTTTCCATTGGACTGGATAAGGCCTGTGAGGTATGCCCTCTCAAAGGCACTCACCGATGAAGCCATCTGCCTCCATCCCTGGGAGAACTCGACAGCCAGCTCACCAAACCACTCCGGCATGTGTTGGTCCAGGATGTTCAAGTGCCATCGGTCAGCTGCTATCAGCTGGAGATCATACTCCTTTGTGCAACGCTCGATGACATTTGCGATGTAGTCATAGTCAATAACTGGTCCCGGAGTCGCTATAATCCTCCCTTCGGACACCCATTGCACAAGCGGGATCCTCAGCTGTCTCTCCAGCTCAACGGCCCTGTCCTCCGGTATGAAATACCAGTACAGCTGATAATGCTTGTCCGTCTTGGTGTCGGGGAAGTCAAGGCAGAACGCTGCAAAGTCATTGTTATGTGCAAGGTCAAGACCTCCATAGCAAGTCTTTTTCCTCAGCTCATCGACATCGAATGGGAAGCAGCACTGCTCATTCCAGATTGCCATGTTGGCCCAACGCTTGAGGCTGTCCACCCAGACATTGAGGTTCTTGGTTATGAAGGTGTTCATATCCGACTGGCTCAGCTTTGAGTAATTGTATCTGCCCATCATCAGCTGAGATGATACGGAGACATCCAGATTTGGATTGCCCTTCGGCCACAATGTCGGATCGTCCTTGGAGTCATCCTCATCCAGTGAGTAGATCGCAACGAAATAGTTGTCTATCTCAATCGAGCCCTCAAGAATCTTGAGGCACTTGTCATACTCTTGCTTGCAGACACCATTGAGAAGTGTTCCGGCTGTCGTAACCCTCAGCGTCAAGGCGTTCAGGTCCGAGACGTTTCCTGTGACAAGGGAGTTGACCAGATCATTGGACTTAAACTGGTGGTACTCATCTATGATGCACCCATGAGGTAGCTTTCCGTCTTTCGGTTCTGCGCTCAGGGCCTGGATCCTTCCGTCTCCCCAGGTGATCATCTTGTTGTTCTTGGAGTTTTGGACCTTGGCCGGAAGGTTTGCAAGAGACTTCTCGGCTCTCTCAAAGCACTCGGATGCTTGGTCCAGAGATGTTGCAGCTATATAGCACGGAGATCCGTTGGCCTCGCCTGTCGCAAATGCAAGATAGCAGAGTATGGCTGCGGCCCAGGTACTTTTTCCGTTCTTGCGGGCAACAGTCTCATACACATCTGAAAACCTTCTGTTTCCTTTATCGTCCACCCAGCCGAAAATGACCATGATGTCCCAGACTTGCCAGGGTGAGAACTTCAACGGAGACCCCTTGAAGGGAGCACCGGAAGGAAAGACAAGGTTTGCAGCTATCCATATCAGAGGCTTGACTGCGACATTGACATCGAAATGCCACTTGAAATCCGTGCGCTGGAGGTCGTTCTCCTGTCTTCGGACCTTCTGGATCTCCATCTTGGAGGCAACTCTTGAACCTCCGAGGACGGAATCACGATAGGCTTTGTATTGGGCAACGAAATGCATGCCCAGCTTCCTGGTCATCATGGGAGAGACCTTGCGTTCCTCTATCATGATTCCTCCAGGAGCTTGTTGAGGTCAGCTTCCTCTTGCTCGATTGCCTCGGCTTCCGACTGTGCAGCCGCAGCACTGATCTTCATGGCCTGTCTTGATGCCGGAGTCCCTCCGTACTCCTTGATCAGGTCCTTGTAAGCCTTGATGGATTCCCTTCTTTCCTTTGGAGAGAGGTTCTTGTCCCTGTAATCCGAGTAGAGAGTTGCCAGCATCTCGATTGCGCCCTTGTCTATGTCACTAAAAGTCCCCTGTTCCTTGAGATTGGCAACAAGACACTGGTAATGGTACCGCCCGACAGCAGATAGGTGTGTGGGTGCAGATACTTTTCTCCTATTTTTATTCATTGTCAACGTTTGTTTATCAGTTTTTGCTTTAGCCATGAACTAAATCCTTTACCGAACCAAAACTATTTTAGGCCTTCGTGTGTGGGAGCTCTCGGCCGCGTTTTGGGTTATTTTATTGCTCTAAAAAAAATTACCTCCCCCCTAGGGTCAAACTGACACACTCAGCCATCTTTTCCGCATTCAGGGAGGCCTTTGAGAAACTCTGCTTTGGCATCTGCGTAATTGCGGTCAGATACCTTGTCTGCGTTCCTTCCTTTGCATATGTTGCAACGCTGGCACAGTGGTTGATACATGCTTTCATCCAGGATGAAGTGACCATACATGTCTATCATCTGGCGGGCTGTCATGCTCTTGTGGTCGCACACCGTTGCCGGACGGCCACAGATGGCGCACTTGGGATGGCTCAGAAGGAATCTTTTGGCAAAGACATGCCATTGATGGTCATAGCCTCGCTCCGATGCGCTGGGCCTCTTCTCTTCCATCTCTGTGCCCGATGTGATGATCTTGCGGTATCTATACTGCGCTTGGTGTCTGCTCTGGCATTCGTCACAGTAGCCGGATCTGTTGAGATGAAGGTTCTTGCAACCTGGAGTCTTACAGGACTTTCGATGCAGCATGTCTCCTCCTCTTGCGCTTTACTCTCTTTAAGTCCTTCTGTCTGGCCATACGTGCAAGATATGTCTGCTCTATGGCTTTGGTCTTCTCAGGACAGCTCTGGGTACTCCACTCGATGAAGTAATCGCCTATAGGCGTTCCTGTGATGATTGCACGGATCGCACGGTCCCTCGACACAGACAGGTATCTGCAACCTTCTTCCAGTGATGGCAAGACCTCCACATCCGTACATGGAAACTTTTTGGTGATTGTCACGGAACTCTCCATCTTCACTCCTTGTATGCAGCTCTCACTGATGGAAGGATGAAGCCTCTGTCAGTTGTGATCCTGATTGCATGACCACATTGACCACAGAATATATGGTTGACATCCGTGAACCTCACATCCGAGGCCTGGGCCTTGCAGATTGCCTTGCACCTCGGACACTTGACCGTATAATAAGCAACTCTCTTAACAAGCATTCTCTATCCTCTCGCCGTTGTCTTGGCCTCTTTGAAGAGCTTGTCGAACAATCCTGTGGTGCTGCGCTTCATTATTGCCTCGTTGACGATGTTGGAGAACACCTTCATCGTGGCCTTGTCCACATCGCAGTCATTGACGAATGCATACTTCCTGACCATGTACTCAAGCTCTGTCATCTTTGCACTCCTTGCTCCTGTTGCTCTCCAGAATCACCGGGCATGTTGCGAACAGGAAGCACAGGCCAGTGCCAAGCTCCTCTGGAGTCTGGGACAAGACCTTCTCGATCACATCCTTCTCTGATACCAGGTTGTCATGCTCAGGCATTGCCACCATTGGACAATCACCCCGTCTGTTCATGAAAGGATTGAAGTATTGCCCTTCAATCATCTCTTGCATTAGATTACAGAAATCTACCTCTGCACTTGAGCAAGGGCACTCAGAGCAAGACTTCGGAAACTTCATGTTCTTTATCAAAACTTCACTCATGTGTTCTCCTTCCCTTCTGTACTTACCACCTTCGGTGGGATTATGTCCCTCTTCCTCACAGTGCCTTTTATCGGACAACCTCGGAGTCTCTTGGAATAGTTTTTTATCTCCTTGTCCAACACAGTACACCATGAAACGTAACAATCGAGGTCGGTGGCTCCGAGCGGACAGCCACCACAGTTCTTCGGGTAGTCTCCTTCTATTTTTATTGCCAGATATGTCATGTGGCCTCCTTATGCACAGACCTCACATCCTTATGACTGCCATCTTCCTGATGTTCTCGACTCCTTTCTCAAGCCTCTCTCTGTCCTTCTCTGAGAGTTGTGGTAGTCTCGATAGAACCTCAAACAAGTCTGCAAATTCATCGAATCTCAAGTCTCTGTACTCATAACGTGTACCCATCAGTTTTGTTGTCTCTTTATTGCTCATCTCTCTGTCTTCCCTTGGTCTGTATGTCGGTTCGCACTTCGGTGGGATGATCTCTCTCTTCTCTGGCACTCCACCAGTAGGACACCAAGCAGGTATGTTCTCGGATGCAGGAAGAGCCTTGCCCATCTGCGAGTTGAATGTGCAGACAACTGTTGTGCATCCCCACCATTTCTTGTTCACAACATCCCTGTGCTTGCATTCCTTGCATTTGCCTTTGTATTTGCTCATGATGTCTCCTTCTTCATAGAACTCGGTTTGAAAGTGTCCACAAACTCCTTTATGTCATAGATCGTGCCGTCATTCTCATAGGCATCGTCTATGGTCAGTAGAAGTTCCTCTATGAAGGTCTTCTGGGTGTTGGGTTTGTACTCCTCGCAATCCACTTCATCAACAGAATCCATGCCAAATGATTTATTCCAAAAACAACTTCTGCACTGTAGGCTCATGTGTTCTCCTTATGTACTGACCTCACCATCTATCACGATGGCTCAGATTCAACGGTTCTCCTCTTCCTTCCCATTCATCACACACGAAATCGAAGAGCGATGTTACCTCATTAACATACTGGTTTGTAATCTGCATCGAGAGGCTGAGTTCCATTCCTTTGAACATCTTGAAATGCTCCTTGAACGGGCACTCGTCCAATATCTGGAACGTGAGGTTTGTTCTCATATCGCTCTCTATGTCATTCCTCACCATCAGACAATGGCAATTTGCACAACACTTGCTGTTCATTGGGTTTATATCACTCATCTCTCCATCTCCTTGTCTTGTACCGACCGAAATTCGGCTAGTAGCTTCTTCAACTCTCTTTCCATCATAATCTGCTGAACCAGTATGGCTATCTGGACAACTGTCAAAAAGCATATGAGTATTGTCATCTCTATCTCAAACTCGCTGGTCATTTGCTTGCCTCCATCCAAATCCTGTCCATCATCTTTCAAGACCCCTCCTGTGGTCTTGAAGATCCCCAATAGATAAACCGTGCATTTCTGCATCGATTCCTTCTGCACCCCGTCCTTGGTGCACCATCCCCATGCATAGTCCCTCCTCATGAAGAAGGGACAGTCACAGCATTTCACGTTCTTGCTCCTTAAAGTGTCCCCGTCCAGGCCTCTTTCTCTACTCGCTGTCGGACGGGGACGAAAGGGATAAAAGTTGTAAAAGATCTAATCAGCTTGCGCTGTTGCTCGCATCAAAACGGATCATCCTTCTCGGCTGCTTCGTTCCAGTAGCCGGACCACCGTTCCCTCAGATCCTGTCCTGTGAGGCTGATGACCTTGCCGGTTCTGAATCTGCTCAGAAGTTGGCTGCTTATCATCTCCTGGACTTCTCCGAGGCCCCTGTTGGTCAGGATTATCGTCCATAGGTCATTGGAGAACCTCTTGTTCAGAAGCTGCTCCATCTTCCTCTTGTCGCTCGGAGTCCATTGCGTCATTCCGAACTCGTCTATGATCAGGATCTCGCACTGCTCCGAGTATCTGGAGAACCAGTCTGTTCCGGTGCTGTTGCTCCACCCCGTTATCCTTGCCAGAAGGTCAGCCTCGTTCACGTAGTATGGATTGAGGTCCTCTTGCCTTCCGTTCTCATCCTGACCGACTGCAAGCCTCGACAAGGTGTTCACTGCTCCACATCCTATACAGGTCTTTCCGGTTCCGTTGCCTCCGCACACCATCAGGAACTTCAATGGATACTGCTTGTTTGTGACCATGTAATTGATGGCCTCCATCAGCTCCGCCTGGTCCCTGTTCTTCGGTTCCATCTGGTCTATGTAGAAGTTACGGAACTTCTTCGGGATCCCTCTGGTCTTCTTCATGTCATACGGAGTGTCGAACACCATCGACAGTGAAGGCCAGCGGTGCATCTTCACCCCGAACCTCTCCCTGTCTGTCCACCCTACAGGCCTTTTGACCGGAGACTGAGGCGGAACGGTCTGCTTCCTTCCCTGGAGTCCTTCCATGTAGTTGTTGATAAGCTGTCCTGTCTGCTGCATCAGTCCCACTCCGTCTTGTTGTATTTGGATCTGTCCGATCCATCAGCCACTATGGACATCTCGATGTCTGTGCCCTTGATGGTCTGTCTCTTTTTCAGATTGTCGAAATTGCCGTTGATGGCCTTGCTGAAATTCTTCGGCCTCATGAGCCAGTCGAAGGATGCCTGGAAGGTTGTGTCAGCCCTGTTGTTGAGGAAGTCGCTTGCCTCGGCCTTGGTGAACACGGTTTTGAACGCTTCCAGATCTCCCTTGTACTCGGTCCATCTCGCCCTCACGTTCTTCTTGATCTCATCGGTGAAGTGTATGACCGGCTTGCTCTTGCTCATGTTTGGGCAAAGCTCATAGTAGAGGTTGAGGATCTGCTGGTATGGCACCCTTTTCAGAGGGTTTTTAACAGGAGGGAGCGCAATATCTTCTGAATCGTTAGATGAAGAAGATATATTACTCTTACTCTTACTCTTACTCTTACTCTCGTCACTATTTGTGACATTATCCGTCACTATACCGTCACTATTTGTGACGCTTTCCTCGTTTTCTTCGGGAGAATTGAGTAATCTCTGCTTCTTGTTCTCGATATATCTTCTCTGTCTGAGGGCATGGGCATTGCCGGCAGCTGAGCCTATCATCTTCTCGACTTCGTTCATGAAGTAGGTGCCATCGGACTGTAGCTCCATGAGTCCCAGCTCGGTGAAGATCTTCACTGCGCTTCTCACGATGTCGATGTTGGTGTCTGTGATGGTTGACAGCATCTCATCGTTGTACGGAATGCTGTCACTGAATCTGAGCCTTCCCTCATGGTCAATGCTCTCACACAGGAGCTTCAAGTAGAACAGGACGTAATCCTTTCCGTTGGGCATGTTCTCGACTATCCTGACATCATGCCTCTTGAAGAAGTCCCTCTGTAGTTTAAGCCAGTAGAATCTTTCAGCCATTTTTTTTCCTTCTCCCTCTCTTGGATCTTCTCTCCAGGAGCTTGTACAGCCAGCTCTCGGAGACTCTCTTGTTGTATTCGGCTTCCAGTTTTTCCAAGTCCGCTTGGAAGCCGGCTATTTCCTTGTCCAGGTTCTCTCGCCAATTCATTCAAGTTTCAGATTTCTCATCTGCCTCCATTTCTTGGCTGTGACCTTCAACCACCCCGCATCTTCAAGCTCCTTGAGGGCTTTGAGGAAACGGACCTTCGAATGGCCACACCATCCGATCAGCTTCTTGACTGGAAACTCTCTGGGGAACAGGCCGGTGATTGCCAGGGCGACGAAGCCCGCCTCATCGGAAAGCCCTTTCTGTTCATAGGCTTCCTGGTAATTCCATAGGTTTCGGTACTTCGGAACTCCCAGATCCACGTATCCCCATGTCTCATCAGTCCAAGCCATCTCTGTCCACCTTCTCCACCCGGACGAAACCTCCGAAGAAATTCTTCTTATGCGAGAGCGTTGAGAAGAACACGCTTTTGTTCTTGCATCCCAGGATCTTGATGCACTCATCGCTTGTCCCGCAGAAGAAGGCCGTCTCCAGATGGTCATTGGCGCAGATCAGATAAAGGTTCTTCTGTCTCATCCGATCCCTCTGTACTCTTCCTGGAGCTTTCTCAGCTGCTTGATTGCCTCATCCGCCTTCTTGCGGACCTTGCTTGTCTTGAGGCTCAGCGCATCCACGATCTGGTACTGGTAGGGAAGCTCTGCATCACCCTCTCCGAATGCTGTATGAGGCTGGATCCTCGTTTCATCACCGTTCTTCTTTATGCGGTCAAGGTGGCACAGGATCAGACAGAGCCCTATCTTGGTCCTGTTGTCCTCAGCCTTGAAGAGGTCCATGTCACCGTACTCGATTCCGTACTTGTATGAGGTTGAGTATGTGAACTCGGAGGCTATGCCCTTTGCCAGGATCGTCAGCTCGCTGCTGTCCGGGAATGATTCACCCCGGTGGTTCTTGGTCATGTATGATTCCGCACATTCCTTGAGGAACGGATACATCAGCT
>DMOO01000239.1 GCA_003456855.1 Sphaerochaeta sp. | reverse complement strand
CCGCCAATAACGTGACAACCTCCACCAGGGTCACCAGCGAGTATCCGATCTACTATACCCATGGACATTTCGCTAATGTGGGAAGCACTGCAAACAACACAATCGTGGTGAACAGCGACTCCGACAATGACTACAAGGACATAGTCGACTGGGACAACGACTACAACAAGACTGTGACATTCACTCTTGGTATAGGTTTCGATTTCAGAGTATTCGACTCCAACAATGTGCTGCAGAGCGGAGATATCAAGATCTACAAGTTCACATACACCCCAGGCTCCGGCAATACAAACTACAGCATATCGACAAGCACCTTGACGGAGAGTGTTACAAGCCTATGAGAAGAATAGCACTGATCATTGCACTGCTTCTTCTCACTGTCTCCGTCTTTGCCTTGACGGTGTCGGATCTGGGCGATTCGATGCTTGTCAACAATCCGGACATCAGGAAGGCCAAGGAGGAGGTATCCAAGGCCCTTCTGGACGTCAAGGACGCCAAGGCAGGCTACGCTCCGACCATAGACCTTACAGTGACGGGAAGCTACATAGCAAACCCCATAGACCCGATCTACGTCAATCTGGGCGACTACGTGAACACCACAACCTATGGTCTGCAGAATGAGTATGTGCAGATCTACAAGGGGCAGGAGAGCATGTACTACCAGTTCTCCCTTTCCATGACCCAGCCGATCTTCACCTGGGGAAAGCTGAACAAGTCCGTTGACCTCTACCAGGAGGTCTACCAGGCTAGGGTGACCCAGCTTGACGACTCCATAGAGAAGGCCCAGACAGAGCTGAAGACCAGGGTTGCGGCACTGCACTACCTTCTGGCCATGAGGGATGTCCTTGAAGCCCAGCAGGAGATAACCTCCCGTCTTGTGGAGCTTGCCCAGAAGGCCCAGGAGAACGGAATGATGCTTGCGACCGGGGCCCTGAACGTCAAGGTGCAGGCAAGGCAGATAGATGTGGCCAAGTCCCAGATTGACCAGCAGATCGCCCTGATGATGACTGCTCTCAGGAACCTTTCAGGCATATCGGATCTGAAGGAGACGGACATAGAGTTCGAAGAGGCAGCCTTTGATGCAGAGCTGGAGGAGCTCTGTGCAATGGACTATGAGACTCTGTCCTCAAAGTGCCTGTCCGACAGCAGGACCACCTTCAAGCTTCTTGGAAAGCTTTCCAACATCGCAAGTCTGACGAAGGGCATTGCAGGGGCATCGGTGAACTGGAAGCCTGACTTCGCCCTGGTCGTGAACGCCGACTTCACGGGAAGCAGACTTCCGTTCATTGAGACTGACTGGTACGGGAAGGACGACTGGAGCGCAACCATAACGATTGCCATGAAGACAACAGTCTTCGACGGCGGCAAGGCTGTCAGGAACGTCAGCAGGACCACAAGCGCAGTCGAGGAGGCTGAGATAGACATCCAGAGCGCCAAGAGCCAGATACGCTCCGCACTTGATGAGAACTGGACGAATCTTTCCGTGTATCTTGCACAGATAGACTATCAGAAAGCCCTTGCGCAGCAGCAGGACGAGCAGAGCAAAGTTGACAAGGACCTTCTTGACACTGGGTACGGGTCTGAATCAGACTATCTGCAGGGAAGGCTGGAGCGCAACAACTGCGAGATAGAGATTCTCCGAACACGCATCAATCTGGCTACCTCCCTATACACATTGAAGTATCTTGAAGGGACGCCTTGACGACATGACTTTCACGACTATTGACTTTGAGACCGCAAACCAGATGCCACAGAGCGCCTGCTCTGTGGGCCTTGCCAAGTTTGACGAGGATGGCAGGGTACTGGACAAGTTCTACTCCTTGATCAAACCGCCACGCGGCTATGACTATTTCTATTCGAGAAACATAGAGATCCACGGCATCAGGCCGCGTGATGTCGCCGATGCCCCGGATTGGGCCTACATCTGGCCTGAGATCGAGTACTTCATCGGCGATGACTTTCTGGTTGCGCACAATGCGCGCTTTGACATGGGAGTCATGACAAGCCTTCTCAAGCATTTTGACATAGAGATACCGGATATCAGTTATCTTGATTCGCTTCAGATCTCAAGGAAGGTCTGGCCCCATCTCAGAAGCCATGCGCTGACATCGCTCAGCGCACAGTTCGGTCTGGACTACAATGCGCACAATGCCCTGGATGATGCGATAAACTGCGGAAAGGTGTTCGTGAAGGCCTGCAACGGCAGACTATACGAACTGCAGGACCTTAGAAAGTTCCTGATTGTAAGAGGTATTGAGCTTAAACGGATTTGCCCTTGAGGATTACTTCTCGCGGTAGATGATGCGGCCCTTGGTGAGGTCGTACGGGGACATCTCGATCTTGACTGTGTCGCCCGGGACGATCTTGATATGGTTCTGGCGCATTCTGCCTGACATGTGAGCAAGGATCACATGCTTGTTCTTCAGTTCCACACGGAACATAACGTTAGGCAGGGCTTCCTTTACAAGACCCTCGACTTCAATAGCTTCTTCTTTAGCCATCATTCCTCCATAAAACATTAGTGTGCGAGCTTTTTTACGTTAACGCAAAACTTTTTCAGTTGTCAATATCCGTTTGACGAGGAAGGCCTATAGTAGTATTATTCCAGCAAATGCTTGTTTATGGAGGTCCTATATGGCACGTGGCGAGATCAAGAAAGAAAGCAAGGGCAGAAAGTCCGAGAAGAACATGAAAGACAAACCAGCTCAGCAGCCGGCTTACATTGCTCCGGAGGTCATCTCCCGCAAGAAGGACAAGGATAGATAATCCCTATTTCATAGAGATCATTTTTCACTTTGACAAACTGGAAAAGCCGCTAAGTCGGCTTTTTCTTTAAATTTAGGCCAAACTCAGGTGAGGAGAGAAGCCATGGATAACAAATCAGCACTCGGAAGATATCTGATCACCCACAAGGATGACATCAACGAGGTCATGACCGCCTATGTAGCACAGCTCGAGACGATCCACAAGGTCTGCCCGACAGTTGCAAAGAGCATAGTAAGCGAGCTTCGCAACCAGAGAACGCATCTCAAGTTGATCGCAAGCGAGAACTTCAGCAGCCCGGCCTGCCACCTTGCAATGGGAAATCTCCTTACCGACAAGTATGCAGAGGGTTTTGCATACCACAGATACTATGCAGGCTGCGAGAACGTCGATGCCATCGAGGCCTATGCCTGCGAGGCTGCATGCAAGCTCTTCAATGCAGAGCATGCCTACGTACAGCCTCACTGCGGTGCTGACGCCAACGTCATCGCCTACTGGGCCATCATCAACACAGTCGTCCAGGTCCCTGCCCTTGAGGAGCTGGGAATCTCCAATCCATCAGCACTCACAAGGGAGCAGTGGAACGAGATCAGGAAGAAGACAGGCAACCAGAGACTCCTCGGCCTTGACTATTACAGCGGCGGACATCTTACACACGGCTACAGATTGAACGTCTCAGCCCAGATGTTCGATGCCTACTCCTACGGAGTGGACAAGGAGACAGGCCTTCTGGACTACGATGACATCGAGCGCCAGGCAATGGAGATCAAGCCTCTGATCCTTCTGACAGGCTACAGCGCATATCCAAGGAAGATCGACTTCAGAAGAATGAGGGAGATAGCCGACAAGTGCGGA
>DMOO01000220.1 GCA_003456855.1 Sphaerochaeta sp. | reverse complement strand
GGCGGAGACGGTCTCGGAGAAGACCTTCCAGTCTGTGCCGTGTTGGTAGAACAGGTAGACAGGCACGTCATCGATATTCTCCTCCTTGATTTTGTCTGAGAGTTTCAGGTCCATGTCGCCGCTGAAGCTTGGGATTGTGTACTCGTAGTTCTTCATGTAGAGGGTCACGCTGTGGGTGCCTTCAGTGATGGTCTCGGAGAAGCATTCGTCTGCATCGATAAGCTCTCCGCTCTTCTTACACATCTCCCAGTGGGTCCCTGAGGATTCAAGCCAGTACTTTATTGTTGTCGAGGAGCCCACAGAGATGGGGAAGGAAACTTGGAAGGAAGTGGTGCCTGTGAATGTGATGGTGTCGTACTCGGTACTGTCACCAACCCAGTACTTAAGCGTACATGGAGCTCCGAGAGCCTGATTTGTAGAGACATTGTTCACAGTGAGGTTGATTGTCGTGTAGTACTTCGAGGCCTCAAGCTTGACATACACGTTGTCTGCATTTGTGCTGTCACTGATGACTGTGGCGTCGTACTTGGCCGGTTTGTAATCCTCATGGTAGAAGATCAGGTAGAGCTTGTTGACGTCAGCTGTCTTTCCGAACTCGGACTTCTTAGTCTCCCAAACAACCTTGTTCACTGTGAATTCACCGTTTGCATTGGTGCTTGTCGTGGCTACATAGCCTGCCCCGCTGGACGGTCTGGTTATTGATTCTGCGACGAACTTGTCATAGTCGGAGTTCCTCAGACCCTCGTCCGTGTATGCAAAGACATTGACGTTCGAGACCGCTGCCGTACCGGTTCCGCTGTCTGTCACGACCTTGCCGCTGATTCCGGCCTGGAACACGACCGAGCAGCTTGCAAGAAGCACGGCCATTGCGATGGCCATCAAGGTTACTGTAATTCTTCTATCCATTTTCACGCTCCATTTTCCTTTTCTTTCTCTTGATTGTGTTCTTCTCGCCTATGTAGTAGATGACAGGCACGATGAACAGGGTGATCATTGTCGAGGTCAGAAGTCCTCCGGCAATGGACTGGCCGACAGAGGCGTAGAGCTCAGAGCCCTCTCCGATGGACAGTGCCATCGGTATGACGCCCATGACGGTTGTAAGTGTTGTTATCAAAATAGGTCTGAGTCTTGAGGATCCGCCCTGCACTATGCTCAGTGCCAGAATCTTCTCCTCTGTCCTGTAGTCAAGTCTCTGGCCCCTACCGGTCTCATGGGTGAAGCCGCTGCCGGGCTTGTCTACAAGGTCCTCTTCTATGTTCAGCATTATTGCTGTTCTCTTTCTGTCTCTCAGCTGGTTGATGTAGTCGATCAGGATGATGGCGTTGTTTACGACGGTACCTGCAAGGGCGACCAGGGCGATTACGCTCATCAAGGTGATGGAAGAACCGAATACCAGAAGCGAAATGATGACACCAATCAGGCAGAACGGGACGCTGACCATGATTATGAACGGCTGTCTGAAGCGCTCGAACTGTATGACCATGACCATGTACAGCAGGAAGACAGCGATTATCAGGGCTGTGACGACCGCTGCTAGGCTGTCCTCGATCAGACCTATGATACCGCCCGACTCCCTGTCTATGCCCTCCTTCAGAGGATTCTGGGCAAGGTAGTTGTTGACTCTTGCGGTTATGCCTGAGGCATCCTCGCTTACAAGTGTCGCACTGACTGTTATGGAAAGCTCCCTCTCTGTGTGGTCTATTGCGGAGACTGTGCTCTTGATCTCAAGATCACCCAGCTCCTCGAAGTTCACTATCGTTCCGGCTTGGGTAGTAATTGGGATTCTACCAAGGCTTGAGACGTTCAGGAAACCGTCTGTGATGTCACTGCAGAGGTGGATTGTGTTTCTCTCGTCATCGACTGTCATGGTTCCCGTATCCACCCCGTTGAACAGGATGGCTGACACCATTCCGGCCTCGTAGCTGGTGATTCCAAGAGAATTGAGCTTGACGTGGTCCATATTGATTGTGAGAAGAAGCTCGTCGAAGTCGGTGGAAAGACTTGTAGCGGTGACGTCAGGGTCGCTTGCGATGAAGAATCTGAGTCTCTCACCCTCCTCATACAAATCCATGAGGTTGGTTCCAACCAGGGTGATTCCGTAGCCTCCACCGCCTGAGATGTAGGAGACAAGCTTGTCGAAGCCTCCATTGGTCGTTGTGACCTTGCAGTCAGGGATTCTTGCAGATACCTCATACTGTGTCTCGTTTATAAGTGTGTGGACGTCTCTTCTGTCACCGGTCTTAAGCTTGACATAGAGGTAGGCCTGGTTTGTGGTGGCTGTCATTCCACCGCCCATGGCATCGCTGACACCCACGAACACCGCTATTCCCTCAACCTCCGGTTGGAGCTCTCTGATTATGTCAGCTGTCTCAAGGGCCTTCTCCTTTGACATGTCAAGCTCGTAACCACGCGGGAACTCCAGATTCACGTAGTACTCACCTGTGTCGACTGAAGGTATGAAGCTGTATCCCAGGTTCATGACCAGAAGGAAGGACAGAGCCAGGAGTGCAATCGGGACGAAGATGACATAGCGTCTGTTTATCAGGCTCCACTTCAGAGCTGCCCTGTAGGCGCCCTCAAGCTTGTCTATGAGCTTCATGAAAAGGGTCTTTCTGGGCTCCTTGATCTTTCTGGCCATGATGGTCTTGACCAGGAACGGCACGAAGACTATTGCAACCAGCAAGGAGGCTCCGATACAGAGGACAAGCACAAGCGCAAAGCCGTTGAGGATCATTCCCACCATTCCCTTCAGGAAGATTATCGGGATGAAGACGACCATGGTGGTCAGACTCGATGCGATGATCGAAGGTCCGACCTCGTCGGCTCCAAGCATGATGGCCTCGTCAGGGGTATAGCCAGGCCTTCCAAGGTATCGCGATATCTCCTCCAGCATGACTGTTGAGGCGTCTACTACCATTCCAAGGGCTACTACGAAGCTCGCTGTGGTAATAAGGTTTATCGTCTGCCCTGTGAGCTTCATGGCTATGAAGGTAAACAGGAAGGACAGAGGGATCGATGATCCGATTACCAGTGTGGCCTTCGGGTTGTTCAGGAACAGGAATATAACTATGACGGCGATTATGATTCCTGTGACACCTGAGTTCAGGACATTGGAAAGGGATTCCTTGATGCTCTTCGAGTCATCGGAGAAGATCTGGTAGTTCAAAGCCCCATCGGTGTCCTCATTTATACCTGCAAGTATCTCCTTGATCTCTGAGTTGATCTTGACCGTGTTGGCCGAAGCCCTCTTAGAGACCGAGACCATGATCAGGTTGCTGCCCTCTGATATTACATAGACCGAAGGCTCCGGATAGGTGTAGGTCACATCGGCTATGTCCTTCAGGTAGACCATGACGTTGTCCGAGCCCATACCCACCGGAAGATCCCTGATCTCCTCAAGTGTCTCGACCTTTCCCTCATACTTCGCGTTGATGGTATGGCTCTGGTAGTCAGCCTTTCCGAGAGGGATCGAGACGCTCGAGTAGTTCAGGACCTGATAGACCTGGAGCACGCTTATCCCCTTGCTTGAGACATCGTCCATTCTGAGCTTGACATCGATCTGAGGTGTGGCGTCTCCATAGAGTTCGACCTCTGTGACTCCATCGATTCTGGTGATCTGAGGCTTCAGGACATCATTGACATAGGTGGTCATCCTTGCGGTGTCATCACCACCGATGACTGCGAACTGCATGACAGGGAGCATCGTTGCACCACCGACTATGGCTATCGGATCCTGTGCATCGTCAGGAAGCTGGTCCCTGAGCTCCTGGAGCCTGAACTTCAGGTCCGTAAGCTGGTCGTAGACGTCCACGTTGTCCGAGTAGTGGATCGTGATCCAGCAGTAGGAGTTGTAGCTGTGGCTGGTCATGCCCTTGAAGTTCGGAAGGGTCACCAGGTTGTCCTCCAGGACCTTGGTTATGTCCGCCTCAACGTCCTCGGCAGCCGCTCCCGGATAGATCGTTATGATCTCAACCTCGGGAAGGGACATGTCAGGGATGAACTCCATGCTCAGGCCCGTGAGACAGTACACACCGAACGCAATCAGGGCAATGAGTATCATCGCTATGACAACAGGGTGCTTTACTGAGTAGTTGGAGATCTTCATAGAGCGTCGACCTTCTGTCCGTCAAGGACAAAGCCCTGACCATCCACGATGAAGAGCGTGTCCGCCCACTTATCGTCAATCACGAACTTGGTGTTGTCCGCTGCTATGACATCGAGCACCACATAGTTTGCAGTCCGAGTCTCAGGATCATACCAGTAGGCTGACCCGTCTGTGTTGCGGGTCCTCTGGTCAAGGACCAGGACATCCTCATAGGTCTTGTAGACCATGGAGATCTGCACGTACATTCCAGGGCGGAACTTGGAGGTGTCGCCCTTGAGCTTCAGCGTGACCTTGAAGGTCTTTGACTCAGGTGAGACGTAAGGCGCTATGGTCTCGACCTCCGCCTCTATCTCAGCTCCATTTCTAGAAACGATGGCCTTGATTGAATCTTTATTGTCAATAATCAGGTCGAAGTATCTCTCAGGTACGTTCAAATTGATCTGGAGGTTATCCAGATCAGCTATCACATACAGAGGACTTGAAGATGTTCCGATGGAGCCTTCCGCACTGTCCGCCATAAGGACCGTACCTGACTTGGGGGCTGTGACGGTGGCATATCCCAGCTGGACGTTGGCCAGATCGTACTGGGCCTTGTAGGCGTCAAGCTGAGCCTTGGCCTCGTCGTAGTTCTGCTTTGTTGCCGCTCCTGCCTCATAGAGGTTTGACACCCTCTCGAAGGTGGCCTCAGCTGCAAGGTATACGGCCTCTGCCTGCTTGACCTGAAGCTCGTACGGCTCGCTGTCTATCTGCGCCATCACATCGCCTTCGTTGACGAAGTCCCCGGCCTTTGCGTAGTAGCCTGTGATTGTGCCCTGGACGAACGGGACCACGGGTATCATGGCTGAAGCCTCGATGTATCCGGTCAGCTCAAGGCTCTCCTGGACATCAGATCGGTACGGCTTTGCAACCTTCACCGGTGAAAGAGGGTTCTCGTAGACCTCCTCAGGCCTGTTTATAACGAATTTCCAGATCAGAAACACTCCAATCGCTATGACTATTATGGTGATGACCCATCTAATGATGGCTCCGCCTCTTACTCTCATATACGCTCCTACCTCTCACTACCTAGCTGCCATGCCGCGACAACCGGGCAAAGACCATCGAAAATCAATCTGTTCAGAACCGCAGCAAGAGCCTCGGCCGATGCCCTTGGTTCCTCTCTGACCCATCTCTGCAAGGTGGATACGACTCCACCTATAAGGAAGGCATCAAGGATCTGCAGGTCCTCGTCGCTCATCTCAGGGACGGCGGACTTCCAGATTCTGGAAATCTTCTCCTCTATGATGTTCTTCATCTCCTCAAGAAACTCCATGTCCCCGTTTGAACCCAGGACTATCTTGCAAAGGTCCATGTGGTTCTCAAGGCACCTTACCAGAATCAACAGGGAGTCATGGGATTTCTGGTCTATGGCTTCAAGTGCAGCCGCGAAGTCGTTGAAGAACTCGCCCTCCATCTCCTTAACCATGGCTTTCACGTCCTGATAGTGGAAATAGAAGGTACTCCTGTTGACATCTGCATCATTGGTGAGTTCCTTGACTGTAATTGATCTTAACGGCTTTCGAAGAACCATCTTCATCAGACTTGCGCGCAGTTTTCTCTTGGTGTTGCGCACACTTCTGTTCAGATCTCCGCTGACATTCATTCCTTACCTCCGTCATGAAGCAAATGCCGTAGCCTCATGACAAGGAAAATATACTCCAACACCAATCCAAAATTCAACACAGTGTCGGATTTTTACAAATGTTTTTCTGAATTTTTACTAATTCAATGAGAGATAGTGGAGAACAGCCTCAAGGACGGAGCCTGCAAGTGCCCTTGCCTTGTCTGAGCAGGTCAGGTAGTCAGCCTGCTCCCCTCTTGGATCTATGTCAGCGATCTTGAAATGATCAGGAACAGAAAGACCATCATGCAAAAGACCTCTGATCATGCCACCTATCTTTGCATGGACAGGCGCATCACCGACATGGGCGATGACCTCACCCTGCTCCACTATGTCACCGATCCTGTGGCAGGCCTTGAACACACCTGCACACGGGGAGTGCATGACACGCTCGATGGTGTAGCCTCC
>DMOO01000184.1 GCA_003456855.1 Sphaerochaeta sp. | reverse complement strand
GATGGACCCGGGTCTTTCGACCAGCCCAAGCTGGAAACCAGCTATCAATTATATGCTTTTCCTTCTGCCGTCACTAAAAACCCTCACCTCTAGTTGAGGGACCAGCAGAGCAATTCCTGTGAGTTGATTCTTTATCATTGCCCGATAATCCCGCCATCCTCATCATTAACGCTTATTAGAGTGCAAAAATGAGTCCAGTTTAGATTTGGCACGCATGCGTTCCAAATCTCCGCCTTCGGAAATAGTATAAGTTGCAGAACCGGTAGCAACGAAATTGTCTTTTTTCCAGGTCATTGCAAAAAGTCCTACCGTGGTCCGCAGTGCATTTCTGCCTTATGCGTGGTAGGCTCTGTCAAGCTTAGTGTAATTTGTTATCCGAAAAAGTCAAGAATGACCGACTGTGAATCGTCAATTCGCGTTTGAACTAGAGTATGGATAAGATTTGTCAGAGAGAGTGAATCTCAGCCCATCGATGATTGGGAACTCGGGCCTTAGAAACACTAAAAGCAGCCCTTTCGGACTGCTTTTTCGTTTTGACTTTGTATTAAAGTCTTCATACAAGGTTGCGGCCAACTGGACTTGAACCAGCACAAGATTTCTCCCACTAGCACCTCAAGCTAGCGTGTCTACCAAATTCCACCATAGCCGCGAAAGTTCGGATGAACAGATGAAAGTTACACTTTATGAGCTTTTCTGTCAATACATCCGACAAAACTCTTTTTCAGCTACTTGTACAATGGCTCTACAAATCCCACCAGGTCATTCCATGAAGCATAGACTTCCCTGTATTTGTCGACTCCCTCGTTGTCTGGAGTGCAGATGGAATCATCCTTGAATGCAACATGCTCCTCGCAGATCTCTGCAAGATCCCTGTTCTCAACCAATGCCATGGCCTGCAGGGCACCACCGAAGGCTGCAGCCTCGGAGACCACAGGGACCCTGGTGGGAAGATTGCAGATGTCAGATGCCATCTGTCTCCAGAGCGCGCTGTTGGAACCACCGCCGATCAACGTAAGGGAGTCGGCCTTGAAGCCAAGCTCAGTGAAGGCGTCCAGACCATAGCGCATTGCGAAGATGGAGGACTCCATTGCTGCACGGCAGAGGTTCTCCCTTGAAAAGTTCGAACCGTCAAGACCGAACACAGTGCCCTTTCCATGAGGATAGTTTGGAGTGCGCTCGCCGTTGAAGAACGGAAGCATCCTTACGCCCTCTGCTCCTATAGGGGCCTTTGCTGCAAGCTCGTTCAGCTCCTTGACTCCTAGATTCAGAAGGTTGCGGGTCAGCTCACTTGAGACGGTGCAGTTCATTGTGCAAAGAAGTGGAAGCCAATTGCCTGCTGACGAACAGAAGGCAGCCAATCTTCCTTCATTGCCAACAACTGGAACATCACTTGAACCAAACAGAGTACCACTTGTACCAAGGCTCATTGTAAGGGTTCCACCCTTTACCGTGCCTGTTCCTATGGCGCTCATCATGTTGTCTCCACCACCCTGGCTGACTGGTACACCCTCTGGGATTCCAAGAAGTTCGGCAGCCTTCCTGCAGGTCTTGCCGGCCTGTCTCTCAACAAGCTTCGGAAGCGTGCAGTTCCAGTCCCTGTCTGGATCGATGGCATCGAGTATAGGTCTGCACCAGGTTCTGGTGCGGACATCGAGCAGGGCTGTGCCGGAGGCATCGCCCCACTCCATTGTATATTCGCCGGTCAGAAGGAAGTTCAACCAGTCATGTGGAAGAAGGACCTTCTCCATTTTGGAATAGAGCTCCGGACAGTTCTCCTTGAAGGCAAGGATCTTGCTGGCAGTGTAGCCGACTTTGACCTCGTTGCCCATCAGGTCAATCAGCTTCTGTGCACCACCGATTCTCTCGGTGATCTCATCACACTGGGCCTGGGTTGAGGTGTCGCACCAGAGTTTCACCGGGGCAAGGACATTGCCCTGGGCGTCCATCGGGACAAAGCCATGCTGCTGGCCTGAGACTCCAATGCCCTTGATCTGGGCCTTGAGCTTCGGGTCAAGCTGGCTGAAGCAGGATACAAGTGCATCCTGCCACCATGAGGCGAGCTGCTCCCTGGTTCCGTCTGACTTCTGGATCAGGTCATGTGGTGCCTGCGCAATTGCAAGCACCTTCTTCTCAACACTGTCATAGAGGAGCACCTTTGTGCTCTGCGTACCGTTGTCTATTCCGCAATAGATTTTCATGCGAATGGATTCTCCGTTGGATAAAGCCTTCCTGCAGGCTGATTATATGCAATATCCTGGACACCAAGGTACTTGAAGACCTCGAACAGGGTCTTTCCGCAGTGTGCGAATGCAACTGCACCGTGGTGCGGATAGTGCTTCTCTATCAGAACATGTCTGTAGAACCTTCCCATCTCAGGGATCGCGAACACCCCGATTCCTCCGAAGGACCTTGTCCTCACAGGCAGGACCTCGCCCTCGGCCACATAGCTTCTCAGAACCCCGTCGCTGTCGCACTGCAGCCTGTAGAAGGTGATGTCGCTTGCCGCGATGTCGCCCTCCAGCGTGCCCCTTGTGAAGTCAGGCTCGCTCCCTTCCGGCTCAAGCAGCCTGTGCTGGATCAGCTGGTACTTCACAGCCCTGTCCGAGCACATCTTGCATGTTGGTGTGTTTCCGCAGTGGAAGCCCATGAAGGTGTCCTTGATGCCATAGCTGTACCTTCCCTTGATGTCCTCGTCGTAGATGTACTTCGGAACCGAGTTGTTGATGTCCAGAAGTGTGATTGCATCCTCTGTGACGCAGGCTCCCAGATACTCGCTCAAGGCTCCGTACACATCGACCTCGCAGCTCACAGGGATGCCCCTGCTTGCCAGGCGGCTGTTGACGTAGCACGGCTCGAAGCCGAAGGTCTCGGGGAATGCAGGCCAGCACTTGTCGGCGAACGCCACATACTTCCTTGCTCCCTTGTGCCCCTCTGCCCAGTCAAGCAGCGTCAGCTCGAACTGAGCCATCCTCGGAAGCAGATCAGGATACCTGTTCCCAAGACCCAGCTCCTTGGCCATGTCCCTGCACACATCGTCGATCCTCTTGTCATTGGCGTGTGCCTTGTAGCTGACCAGCAGATCAAGCTCGCTGTTCTCCTCTATCTCGACTCCCAGCTCGTACAGTCCCTTAATCGGTGCGTTGCAGGCGAAGAAGTCCTGCGGTCTCGGTCCGAAGGTGATTATCTTCAGGTCCCTCAGTCCAAGGATGGCTCTTGCGATCGGCTTGAACTCCGAAATCTGCTGTGCAGCCTCCTCTGCCGTCACACATGGATACTCCGGGATGTAGGCCTTGAGGTGTCTCATCTTCAGGTTGTATGAGCAGTTCAGCATTCCGCAGTAGGCGTCGCCTCTTCCGTTGATCAGGTCCCCGTCGCCCTCTGCGGCGGATGTGTACATGACAGGTCCGTCGAACATCTTGGCTATTAGGGTCTCAGGCGTCTCAGGTCCGAAGTTCCCGAGGAAGACCACCAGTGCGTTCACACCTGCCTTCTTCACCTCCTCGACCGCCTTGACGGCATCGCCTTCGTTCTCGACTGTGATGCTGCAGTTGTACAGATCCGGTCCATATGCCTTTACGATGGCCTCCTTGCGAGCCGTTGAAAGCCCGATCGGGAAGCAGTCACGGGACACTGCTATTATTCCAAGCTTGACTTCTGGAATGTTGTTCATTTCCTATACTCTCCTTCTATTCAAATTTTGCCTTTGATATCTATGTTCTCACCAGTGATGCCGACATAGGCCCCGTCTTTGGCCTGTGGTGCATCCGGATGGGCAATAAGCCACTTGTTGCGTGCTCTGAGCCATCTGTCCTCTTCCCTGACAGGTTCGAACTTAGGCTTTTCTGTGTTTGTACCCCTTGGGAGTACGACTGCGACTCTGAATCCGTCCTCCGAGACCTGGCAAGGTGCAAAATGCAGTGATGTTGCATAGACCTCCACAAGAACACCGGCAGGGACCCTGAAGGCCTTTGCAACTGATGAGTCGATCTTTCCATCCACGATCTCGCCCTGCCTTGCAAGAAGAAGGACAAAGTCTGTTGTACCGAGGTTGAGCTCACTGTCTCTGTGGTATTCAAAACAGTTGAGCTTTGTGTTATGGCCCCAACACATTCCGAGCTGAATCGGCATTCCACCATAGGACTGGACTCCAAGAGGTGCGAAGATGGCGCACTTCTCCAGGGATTCGATCGCAGGCATGTACTTTGTCCCGCTCTCCGGGAGAGGGATCTCATCCATGGCCTTCATAAGCTCGGCTGTATCATAACCATCATGGACCTTTCCATAAGGTCTGAATTCTTCGTCATAGACAGAATAAAACTTCAAAACTATACCTCCTCGGCAAATCGACGGTTGAGTTCCTTGACCTTTGCGACAGTCTCCTGCAGAGAGAATCTCCTCTCCACTGAGTCGGCATTGTTCACAAGGTCGGAGTTTCTTCCCTTGCCGTTAATTGATCTCTGATATTCCTCAGGCGTCATGTCACACTGCTTCTTGAATGTGTTGGAGAAATACTTGTAGTCGGAGAATCCGGCCTGCCTGCATATCTCTGTAAGCTTAAGGTCAGTCTCCGCGATGAGCTTCTTGGCATTGTTGAATCTGACGATTCCGACATAGTCCTGGAAGCTCTGTCCCAGACAGTCCTTTACAAAGTGGGAAAGATAGTTCATGGAGACTTTCTCCTGCTCTGCAAAATCAGACAATCTGATGGCCCCATTGTAGTTCTCCGAGACATAATCCAGCAGTCTGGTCAATCTCTGAGCCCTCTTTTTTCTGTTTGCCTGTTCATCCTTGGACAGTTCCCTGAGAGGGATTCTCCTGATGATCGTGTACATGATGTTGTTGCAGTGGGCTGCACATGCAAGCTGGAAGAAGGAAGACTGCTTAATATAGAGGACCATGATGGACATGAGTCTCTTGAACACGTAGTTCTCCTCCTCCTTGGACAGGTACTCATTCATCTTGACGCATCTGATATCAACCCATGGCGCCTGGTTGATGAAAGAAGGATTCATCTGCAGACAGAGGAAAGTGCATGGCTTTCCGTCAGTCTTGAACTGATGAATCAGCATAGGTGGGATGATGACAAGATCACCCTCCTCTGCCTCAAGGCTTGAATCCCCGAAGGAAATCGTCATCTTACCGTCAGTTATCCAGAGTATTTCCCACTCTGAATGAATATGTGCGCAACGGTATTCCAGGGCATTGAAGAAAATGGACATGCCCTCAACACTGCTATACTGCACAATTTCAAGTTCGTTCATACCAGCCCTCCCTCTGCATAAGGACGAAATCAACTGAGTCAAACTCAATTTTGTTATATTTATAGTATATAAGTCAATCTCGAGATAAGTAAATAGCAAATTAGTCTAATGAAAAAAACTAATTGGTTATTTTTGGGCTTTGTTTAGTTCGCAAGCAAGACGATACATCCTGGTTGCATTGATCTCCAGCTGTTCACGGGTGATGGAACCGCTCTTGAGTGCCTCAAGCAGGGTGTTGTAGTCATTTTCGCTTCCAGGCATCATGACGTCTCCGCCAGCATTGGCGATGTTGGTCGACACAGGAGGTCCGTACTTCCCTGCCCCCTGCATTCCGCCTATCATCCAGTCGGTCATGACAACTCCGTCAAATCCATATTCATCCCTCAGAACGTTCTCTATCAGACCTCTATGCTCTGCTGTATGTATACCATTGAGAAGGTTGTAGGACGTCATGACATACTTGGGATCGGATTCTCTTACGGCTATTCCAAAGCCCTTGAGATAGACATCCCTCAGAGCCCTTTCCGAAACATGGGAGTTGCTTCCGTATCTGTTTGTCTCCTGGTTGTTGACGGCATAGTGCTTGATGGTGACCGCTCTGCCAGGATGAGCCTGGACGCCTTGTGTGATTGCCGCTGCTATCACGCCTGAAAGAAGAGGGTCCTCCGAATAGTACTCGAAGTTCCTTCCACATCTTATATCCCTGTGGATGTTCAAGGCAGGGGCAAGCCAGATGTCAACCTTGAAACGGTCCATCTCGCTTCCGACCAGATCGCCAAGCTTCCTTGCAAGCTCGACATCAAAGCTCTGTGCAATTGCCGTTCCTATAGGTATCATTGTGCAGTACTGCTCATAGATTGGCTGGTTCTTCTTCGGCTTCTTGCCGGTCAGGGAGATGAGCTTGATCAGGAAGCCTGGGATGAAGTCAGCAAGGATCTGAATGGCGTCATTTCCCAGTCCAATGGCACAGCCATCCTTGTCTATGAAATACTCTCTGTTCAGTCTGAGTCCGGCAGGACCGTCAGCCATGGTGATCTGAGGGAAGCCCTTGGAGACCAGAACATCCGTGAAGTCACCAGCGGCACCTGCGACCTTCTTGCTGGCGTTTCCGATTACGCTGAGAGGCCCCTTGTTGTAGCGGCCGATGTTAACATGGCAGAGCTCCTCATCGGAGACCCCATGGATGAAAGGATCAACCTCATAGTCTTCATCATAGATGGTCTGGATGGTCTTGAAGGCCTTTGCATCGACATTGACCACAGGTGTCCCATCAGGTATTTCAGTTCCCGTAACAGACTCCGGTCTCCAATCGACAAAGCCACAGTCACCAAGAACGTTCTTGGCATTCCTGACAATGACCTCTTCGTTGATTGAAACAACACCTATGACAGAATTGTCCCTACTTGAGTTGCCTAATCTTATGATATAGTCACCTTTTTCAAGAATATAGGCTTCTCTTGAGCTATCATAAGAGGCAATACTTGTCAAATCAAAGGAGAGATCAACACTGCCGCATTCACCCTTCTCAAGGCACTTCGTCTTCGCAAAGGCCGCAAGTGCCTGGTATGGCTGGTCAAGCCTTCCAGACGGCACCGAGACATAGAGCTGAACAACCTCTTTTCCTTTGAATGAGCCTTTGTTCTCAACTGCCGCCTTTACATTTACAAAGGTGCCATCAACGGTGAGGGCTTTGCATTCGATTCCAAACTCTGTATAGGAGAGACCGAAGCCGAACGGGAACAGAGGCTTCTTCCCAACGGAATCGAAATATCTGTAGCCGACATAGATTCCCTCTTTGTAGAAGGTCTCATCCTGACCACCGAAATCTCCGATTTCCTGATAGTCTTCATAGGAGGCCCATGTCGTTGTGAGCTTTCCGCTCGGAGTCGAGACCCCAAGTATTATGTCAGAGAGGATGTTTCCGGCAAGAGCTCCAACCTGTGACAGAAGAAGAATGTTGCGGACATCCATGACCTCTGAGAGATCAACGACGCCGCCAACATTCAGAACAAGCAGGAACTTGTCTAACTTGGCGTTCAGGGCAAGAATGTCGCGCACCTCGGTTTCGGTGAGCTTAACGTCACCCCGTATAGGCTTTCTGTCCGAGCCCTCTCCGGAGATTCTGGAGAGAACATAGATTGCAATGTCCCCTTCATAGTTCATCGGAAGCTCGTATTCAGGCTCTGCCATTACGCTGCCCATGAGACTTGCTATTCCCCGAATACCCTTGGCATTCTTTCTGAGCTCCTTGATCCAGGCCTTCTTCTTCTCGGCCTTCAACTCCGAGTAGGCATCCAGCCATTTGGCGGTTGTTATCTCGAATCCACCTTCCTTGAGCCCCTCTTCAATGCTGACTGAGAATCTTGAATTGACATCGCCGGAACCGGTTCCACCTCTCAAGGTGTTGCGTGCACCATTGCCGAACAAGGCAACTTTGCAGGGTTTCCTTACAGGAAAGGATCCGTCACGTTTAAGGAAAAGAGTGCATTCTGGAGCAAGCTCCCTGACAAGAATGTTGTGTTTCACCTCATAGTCGTTGATTTTCATGGCAATATCACCCCTTTGTATTAGGATACCACGAAATGGTCACGTTATCGAAATCAAATTGTGGACGATATTCCCAGGGAGATCTGAAAATCAGGTGCACAGGACTGCTTGAATGCCACCGCAATGCTGGACCTCAACTCCAGGTCAACCTGGAGGTTTCTCAGGGCCAAGCTTGTCGGCAAGGAGAAGGCCAAGTCAACATAACCGCTCTTGATGCCTCCGTCTGATGGTGTTGAAAGCCTGAGGTTGGGTTCCTTTGAATTGTCGGCAGAGGAATTGTGGCTCTCGAACATCCCGAAACCGCCCTGGACAACAAACTGTCCGGAGAGGGTTATCCTCATGCCATCAAATGCCAGATAGTCAACCTTCCCCATTGTCGCTATGCAGTCGCCACCATAAGGGAACCCAAGGTACTGGAAGAACGGATAATGTCTGTAGTCTATGCCCGATCCTTCAGGACCGTGGTTCGTCGAGTACCTTGTCCAGATTATGAAATCAACATTGTTTCTTCTGTAGAGCGCGGGTGTTGTGTATGCACATTCAAGACTAACATCCATAATCCCGCCATCCCCCATTGGGAGAACATAGCCAAGACCGCCACTGAGACCCCAGGCAGGATCCTGTGAATCATTCTCAGTGGGAGCAGTCGCTTGGTCCAAAGCGAACTGGGTCCATATCTGGAAGCCGTTGAACGGAACGTACTGGATCTCAAGATGGGCAAGTGCATTCAATTCCTTTGACCTTGTGTTCTGATGGAGAATGAATGAAGGGTTCAAGGTTGACAGATCAAAGTCTTCATAGCTGTACATGGCGTTCTCACTGGCTGCGATCCAGAGTCTGTCAAACGGACGCGCATAGAATCTATGGGCAAGGAACAGCCTAGACAAGGTAAGGTCACTGTTGGCCTCCTTGCCATAGTAGGCCTCCGGGATGAAGATCACATAGTCGAATCCGTACCTCTCGGCAAAGGCCTTCATTGAGATGTAGTTCTGTCTTTCAGTGCTTTCGCTGAAGATGAAATTACCAATGTCAGAACTTCCCCATGATAGTCTGTCTCTGGAGAAAGAGATTGAAAAATGATCTGTTGCATAGGAAACATACGTTCGTCTTGGCATCTCAATCTCAATCTTGTCCATGTCAGGGAAGTTGAATGCAAAGGTCTTTGAATACAACCAGGACTTGGTGACAATATAGACATCCGAACCTTCGGAGACAGGGATGTCAGCTCCAAGTCCAGTCCAGCTTCCAGTCTCCTGGGTGGCATAGTCCTCAAGCGTCATTGCATAGGGAGTATCCTCCCAGGTCGTCTTACCCCAACCGTATGTGAGCTCGCAGTATGTCGAGAAACCCTTGATCGAGGCATTCAGATCAATGACTGCAAAGCGCTGTCTGTCAGCAAAGCCATGGACCCAATCGGATTCGCTGTCGAACTCATCGCCGTTTGTATGGACATAGAATTCCGGGGCGATTTTGAGCCCGACCTTGAAGGAGTCCTCCTTGAGTTCGTCCAGCCTTCCCTGAAGATGATCCAACAGCTTCCCTTTGACACCGCGTGATGCAATCCTATCAAGCTCAAGCTGGGCCTGTGATACCGTCCAGGGTCTGCCTGTGTTTGGGGTGGCAAGGCCATTGATCTGTGCAAGTGCATCAATCTGGTCATAGAAGATGTCATCAATGGGTATGATGCTGCCCACTCCGGCAAAGCAGAGTGGGCAAACGAGTATGATTGCAAAAAAAGCAAGGAGAACTCTTCTCATCAATACTCCCAGGAAACTCCGAGCGTAATCTGGGTGTCAATCGCAGGCTTGTCTGAACTTACGTTGTCAACATTCCAGATCGAGACGAAGTCAGCCTGGCCGAAGACCTTGAATCCAAGTGGGGCTCTCCAGGTTGCAGCAAGGCCGCAGACAAGGGTGCTTTCAACCGCGGTGCGGTCGGACACATCGGTGTCATTGTTGTTCGCGGTGTACTGATGGGTCGTAGTAGGTGTCGAGACATTGTCTCCCTCTGTCTTGTTGACCCTTGTCCAGACCGTCCACTTATCGTAGGTTCCATGTCTCATGAAGAAGGTGTTGAAGGTGACGTCAACAACAGGGAGCAGATAGCTGACCCTGAGGTTTGCAACCTGGGCGTCATTGCCATATCTGTAGCCAAGGAACTGCTGGTCATAGTACTCGGTTCCACCTGCCCCTATCATCTCTCTGACAGCAACAACATAGTTGATTCCGTAATCACCCACAGCCTGCTCTCTTGGAGTCGTACCGGCCTGCACGTCACCATCTCTGAGGTAGAGATATGGATCTGTCTGAGCGGCCTCGACGTTGAATGAGAGAATTCCATTGCCTGCAGTCATCACATAGGTGGCTCCAGCCACAAAGCCGATTGCAGAAGGCTCAGCAAGACCGGTGGACAGATTGCCGGCAACAGGTTCGCCCGGAAGCATTGACTCGTCTATAGCAAGCTCGCCGTAGACGTTCAGACCCTTCATGATGGTGTAGTCCGCACCGAAGGACAGAATCGAGTTGGTGTTGGACCTTGTGTAGTTGTTGTGGTAGAGCATAGACGGGGTCAGGACGGTGAGGTCTATTCTGTTGTCCTTGCTCATGTACATGACGCCTTCAGTCAGGTTCAGACCGAGTCTGTTCTTGAAGAGGCTCCACTCAAGTCTATGGCCTATGAAAGCGGATATGCCGTTCATATAGTGGCTTTGTCCGTTTCCCACGCCATTGATCCGCATTCCACTCTCGTTGTAGTAGTTCTGTGGATGAGGGAACGAGGATACCAGGAAGGTCCACTTGAAGGTGTCTGTCCAGGTTGCGAACCTGGCCATGTTGTGGTACTGGACCTGGTCACCTATGACCATGTTTCCGGTTGTTCCATTACCCCATGAGAGCCTGTCCCTACCGATCTGGAAGGTCCAACCTTCACCACCCGCTGCAACGAAGGCTCTATGCGGGAAGTTGAAGTCCAGCTGCTTCATGTCATTTGAACCGACGAACATGATGTTGGAGCTGAAGGTCGTGTCGCCGAAATCCGTATGGGCATCATTCGCCTTGTAATGGATTGCAGGCCCAAGGGTGAACTCGAAGTAACCGTAGAAGTTCTCCCTGATATGGTTATCGAACTCTATCTTCAGAAGCTCGTCAGCCTTGTTGAAATCCCTAACCCAGTTGTCACGTCCCTGGAAAGTAGTGGAGGTGTTTGTATGGATGTTAGCCTCAAGGTTCAAGGAAGGTGTCACATCAAAGGCGCCCTTCTCCGAATCCTCCTGAAGCTCAGAGAGGACCTCGTCATACCAAGCCCTTTCCGTATCGGACATCTTTGAAGGGTCCAGACGATTGACCATGTCCATGAGCTCACTGCCAGACCAAGGACCGGTGCTTGAAGGAAGGCCAAGGCCATTAAGGACATATAGTCTCTGGATCTTAGTGAAAATCGCATCATCGATGGAATAGATCTTCTGATAGTTGGATGCGAAAGCAAAGGTGAGAACACACAGCACGCATAATGCTGTAAGCAACAATTTCTTCATAAACCTCTCCCAAGTATTTGAATTAAACAATATTGAAAACAAGTTTCAATTTGAAGAGTTACAACCTTATATATTGAAAATGGGGCCTGCTGAAAGGCAAGCCCCATTGTGGTTGGTTCAAAAATAAATGCAATCATTCCTCAGTGTATGCATTTCCTGTGAATTTGCGTGTGTCACCGAGCTGCTTGATCTTCTGCTTGTAGGCCTTTCTCTTTGCCCTCATCATCTTGGCCTCCTCAGAACCGGAGTGTCCGATGATCCTGAAGGCTCTCTTGATGGCATAGGATGCAAGACCTGTGATCTTGTCCTCGGCACGGCGCATGTCAGACATCTCAGGATGGTCACGGAGCAGATGGATTGCATCGAACTCACACCTTGTTGTGCAGATACCGCAACCTATGCACTTGTTCGGGTCAACCACAGAGGCACCACAACCAAGGCAACGTCCGGTCTCGATCTTGACCTGCTCCTCCGTGAGTGTCTTGTGTGCATCCCTGAAAGTATGGGCCAGACTTTCATCGATTCCGGCTTCCTGACGGCCAGCCTCATCATAGGAAGGATATGTCAGATCATTCTTGTCCAACGGCTTGAAGTCCCTCCTGTCACGGCCGATTGTCATATGGGCTGCAGGTCTTACATGGCGATGCAGTGACTCGGCTGCCTCATGGCCCTGAGCGATGGCATCGATGACGAACCTAGGACCTGTGAAGACATCTCCACCAACGAAGATATCAGGATCGTCGGTCTGGTATGTGAACTTGTCCGCAACCGGATAGTTGCCGTGCCAGAACTTCACTCCAGTACCTTCAAGGAGATTGCCCCACTCTATTGCCTGACCGATTGCGAAGACGATCTGGTCACAGTTGACTGTCATTGTCTCTGACTCGTCATAGAGAGGAGAGAATCTTCCGGTCTCAGGATCTATTGTCCTTGTGCAGCGCTTGAACACGATTCCGCTGACCTTACCATCAGCATTGACCAGAACCTCCTTCGGACCCCAGGAGTTCTCGATTGTGATTCCATCCTCCAGGGTCTCCTTGATCTCAGCCTTGCTTGCCGGCATTGTGGCCCTGTCCTCAAGGCAGTACATTGATACTGCGGCGGCTCCACGTCTCTTTGCCGTCATGGCACAGTCGACTGCGACGTTTCCGCCACCAACTACGATGACGTTTCCTGTGTAGCGCTCATCCTGATGCTCGAAGGAGTTTCTAAGGTAGTTGACTGCAATGTCAGTTCCGGCTGCCATGTCATTTGCGACACCAGGTCTACGGCCACCCTGACATCCGATCGCAATGTAGAATGCCTTGTAGCCCTGCTCCTTGAGCTGGGCAATAGTGATGTCCTTTCCTACTTCAACACCACATTTTATCTCAACACCAAGCTGCTTCAGGACATCGATCTCAGCATCAATGACATCCTTCTCGAGTTTGTAGGTAGGGACTCCATAGGTCATCATTCCACCAGGTCTTGCATTCTTCTCGAACACAACCGGTGAATATCCTGTGATTGCAAGATAGTAGGCGGCGGAGAGTCCGGCAGGACCTGCACCGATGATTGCGATCTTCTCGTCGAAATGTCCATGGAGTGAAGGAACGACCTTCTGCGGGACATAGCGGTTCTCAGCCTTGATCTCGCGGTCGGCAAGGAACTTCTTGACTGCGTCAATGGAGACTGCCTGGTCGATGTCACCTCTGGTGCAGGCCTCCTCACAGCGCTTGTTGCAGATTCTTCCGCAGACTGCTGGGAACGGGTTCTCCCTCTTGATCAGGGCAAGGGCCTCTGTGTAGCGTCCCTCATGGGCCATCTTCAGATAGCCCTGTACTGGGACATGTGCCGGACAGGCGGCCTTACAAGGCGATGAACCAGTAGAATATGAGTTGTGTAGCCTTGCCGTGTCACGGTAGTTCTCATCCCAGGCGTACTTGCCCCAGTGGATCTTGTCAGGAAGCACTGCCTTCGGATACTCGACCTGGGAGCCATCCTTCTTGCAGAGCTTCTGGCCAAGCTTGACCGCTCCTGCAGGACAGGACTCTACACAGCGTCCGCAGGCAACACAGTTCTCCGGTGTTACCTTTGCGGTATATGCGCTTCTGGAAAGGTTCGGTGTGTTGAAGAGCATTGCCGTTCTGAGAGCGTTGCAGATCTTCACATCACAGTTGCAGATGTCGAAGATGTGGTCCGATCCGTCAATGTTCGTCACCTGATGGACAAAGCCGCTGTCCTCTGCCTTCTGGAGGATCTCAAGGGCTCTTTCCTTGGTTATGTAATGTGCACGACCAGTCTCGACCGTGTAGTCTGCCATGTCGCCGACTTGGATGCACCAGTCATCAGGGTCATCGGCACAGCCTTCACCACAGGCTGCACGTGAGTATCTGCAGGAGCAGATTCCGGCGGACAGATGTCCGTCATACTTCTGGAGCCAGTGGGAGATGTGCTCGATCTTAAGGGATTTGTTCTCCATCTGTATGGCTTTCTCAACGGGGATGACATGCATTCCGATACCATCACCACCCGGACGTACCATCTGGGTAATACCGGCAAGTGGAACGAAGGTCATTCTCTCGAAGAAAGTGGCATTGACCGGATGCTGGTCAACGAACTCCTTCGTTGAGTTGAAGAGCTCGGCGATACCAGGGACGAAGTATGAGATTCTCCATCTCTTTGTCCTGTCAGCACCAGGGATGGGACCGTTGTCATCGTACTGGTCGCTGTAGTCGTACTCGACAAGACCAACCCTGCACATGTCGTCGAGAATTCGGTTAAGGTTCTCATCATCGTATCCGTACTTCTTGCCGATCTTCTGCAGGTCCTCGTAGTAGTACCACTTTCTGAGCTTCATGTTCTCGGCGATGTCCAACATCTCCTCTGTCACCATCTCCTTCAAGCCCCAGTATTCCGGGTCATTCGATGTGACTCCAAAGAGCATGTGTGGTGCGATGTCTGTGATCTTCTTTCCAAGCTTCAGGATCCTCTTGTTGGGATTTGCCTCACCCTGGCATGGAACCTTCACGGTATCAAACTGTTCAGGCATAGTTTCTCCTTAAGAAAGTAAACGTTTTCGCTTTTTACTATATTATACCAGCCAATGTACTCATGCAAGAAAAAACGACTTTGGTCAGAGCAAAGGAACGGCAATCCATTGCAAATAAACTGTTAGACAATCTTGCTCCTGTTCTTCGAAAAAATCTTAATACCCTGTTTTGGCATATTAAGCGAATAATTTTTTTAAAGTTGCTATTTTGAGCTACCATAATGCAAAAACAAATATCCATTTCTTATTCAGACGATTACCATTATGATAAAGAAAAAGATTGGGAGGGCATTATGAGATTCATCATTGTAGGTTCAGGTTGGAGGTCTTTGTACTATGTCAGGATAGCCAAGGCTCTGCCGCAGAGGTTCGAGCTCTGCGCAATGCTCTGCAGAACAGAGGAGAAGGCGCAGCAGATGGCCAGGGAACACGACATTCCGACCAGCACTTCAATCGATGAATGCAGGGCCATGAACCCGGACTTTGTGGTCGTCGTTGTCAACAAGGCATCAATAGCAGAGGTCGCGATGCAGTGGATGGGCTATGGCTTCTGTGTGCTTTCCGAAACCCCTGCTGCATTGAATCTTGAGACCCTGAACAAGCTGTGGGAGATGCACAAGGAAGGACACAAGCTTGTGGTCTGCGAGCAGTACAGGAGATACCCAAAGTTCGGAGCCTTGATAGAGGTTGCCAGAAGCGGACTGATAGGCGAGCCTGACATCTTGAGCTGCTCACTTGCACATGAATACCATGGAGCAAGTCTCTTCAGAGCCCTGCTTGGTCTTTCACCGTCAGACCAGTTCTCTCTCACTGCAAGGTCCTATACCCTGCCGGTTGCCCAGACACTGACAAGATATGACTTCTTCACGGACAGACGTATTGCGCAGAAGAAGAGGGTCATTGCAATCTTCGAGTTCAATAATGGCAAGGTCTGTCTCTATAATTTTGATTCAGAGCAGTACAGGTCCCCTATCAGGAAGAACACACACAGACTCATAGGAAGATACGGTGAGATCATAGACGGCACCGTCAGGTATCTTGATGAGAAGGGAGTCGCCCATGTCTCACCAATTGAAGTATCTGCCAGAAAGGTAAGAACCAGCTATGACAATCCGAATCTCAAGGAGATTGAGGAGATCACCTCAATAAGATTCGAGGATGAGAACCTGTACACTCCAAGATTCGGTCTTTGTGGTCTTGCCCAGGACGAGACTGCCATTGCAACCATGATGGAGGGCACCTATCTTTATGCAAAAGGACTTGCTGAGAGTCCATATCCACTTGAGGAGGCCCTTCAGGACGCCTACACAATGATCCTCCTGCTGGAAGCCGAGGAGACAGGCAAGAAGGTCGAGTCAGCCCCTCAGGCATGGAACTAGAGCCATTTCCCTCCCCATCACTTTTCGTTTGACCAAAGCACCGCCAGCAACGATAATTGACAGTACATGGATAGAAAAGAACAAATCATAGAGAAGCTTTCTCTGGAGCCCCTTCCCCGTGAAGGGGGTTATTTCCGCTTCATCTCCGAGTTCGGCGATGGTGCCGGCATGATCTACTACCTCATGACTGAGTCCTCATTCTCCCATCTCCACAAGCTGACAGACGATGAGGTCTGGACCTTCTTAGAGGGCGATGTTGCTGTCCAGACAATAGTCTCAAAAGATGGAACAATTGAAGAATATTTGTTAGATTCAGACAATAGGACATCAATTGTGCCTAAGGAGTATTTCCAGGCCACCAGAATCGCCAAGCCGGAAAAGGGCTATTCCCTGTTCACAACAACCATGAGTCCAAGGTACAGCGACAGCATGTACACCCATGGCGGAGATGTAGAATCCATGCTTGAGAATCCAAGACTAAAGGAGCTTATATGACAAGGAAGGCACTGATAACCGGTGGCAACTCCAACCTGGGCAAAGCCATCAGGAAGGCATTTGAAGAGAAAGGCTATGAGGTCTACTACACCGTGTCCTCCAAAGAGAAGGTCGATGGACCGATGGCAATAGCTGCAGATCTCAGAGACGAGAACGCTGTGGTGGCAGCACTTTCTGCATTCAAGGAGCTGGATGTCCTTGTCAACAATGCCGGCATCTTCACCGAAGGCAGCCAGGATTCCCTTTCTTCTGAGCTTTTCGATGCTGTGATGGACCTGAACGTCAAAGGTCTCTTCCTGGTGACAAGGACCCTTCTTCCTGCCTTGAAAAGAGCTTCTGGCTCAATCGTGAACATCTCATCCATGAATGCGATGCACCCCGGCTTCGGGACCACTGCACATTATGATGCAAGCAAAGGGGCAGTGTCATCCTACACCGCATCCCTTGCAGCGGAGACGGATCTAAGGGTCAATGCTGTGGCTCCTGGACTAATCGATGTCCAGGGCCTTCGTGGCTCGGATCTCGAGAAGCGCTGGAAGGGTCACACGGTCAGAAACCGGATGATGAAGCCTGAGGAGATAGCAAAGGCAGTTGTGTTCCTTGCAGAGAGCAATGGAATCTACGGTCAGACTCTTCTTGTCGACAACGGCTATTGCCTGAGATGATGCTGATAAAGCTCCTCCGTTGCCAAAGCGAACTTGGTCACTGAGAAATCACAGTTCTCAGGATAGATGTAGAAGGTGTCCGTCAGCGTATTCAGATCCACACAGTCTCCGAACTTTCCAAGGTACTCGTACTCTATGTGGCATGAATACAGCTCTGAGGCCTTCCATCTGACCTCGTAGTCCTTGCATTCATAGTTTCCCTTCAATGTGAAGCCGTCCATGTCATGGGTCAACCTGGCCTTGCCCAAAGGAATGTACCTGTCCTTAGGCAGTGTGTCCACGTGGGCATCGCACTCGAAGTGGTAGGTTCCTGCTTCCACCTCTTTTCGGACATTGGACCTCTCCCACTCGTACCAATCCGGGATATGAGAGAATTCCGTCTTTCCCTCAACAGCGGAAAGAGAGCCCAATTCATCAAGATTCCATCTTTTCCCACACTGTGTGCATTCAAGGACACTGCCGTGAGAGGTCATCTTGTATTCAGTTCCACACGCAGGGCACTGGTAAAGAACCTTATGAAGACCCTCCGCCCTCTTGTCATATGTGACATGGACATTGTTCTCCCTCTGCCACTTGT
>DMOO01000175.1 GCA_003456855.1 Sphaerochaeta sp. | reverse complement strand
TTCTGCTCATAGGAGCACTTGACCATGAAGACATGGCAGTCAAGGCCGAAGTAGGCGCATGCCATCGAAAGGGCCGTCCCCCACTGTCCTGCGCCAGTCTCGGTCGTCACGCCCTTCAGTCCCTGCTTCTTCGCGTAATACGCCTGAGCGATCGCGGAATTGAGCTTGTGGCTGCCACTGGTGTTGTTTCCCTCGAACTTGTAGTAGATGTGGGCAGGTGTTCCGAGGGCCTTCTCCAGACAGTAGGCTCTGACTGTCGGCGATGGGCGATACATCTTGTAGAAGTCGCGGATCTCCTTTGGAATTGGTACGAATGCTGTATCATTGTCCAGCTCCTGCTTCACCAGCTCAGAGCAGAAGACGCCTTCAAGCTCTGCAGCGGTCATAGGCTTAAGTGTGCCTGGGTTGAGAAGCGGTGCCGGCTTGTTCTTCATGTCTGCTCTAACATTGTACCAGGAGGTTGGAATCTCGTTCTCCGAAAGATAGATTTTGTAAGGGATTTCTGTTTTTGCCATAATGTTTCCTCCTGTTGGCTTTGTTTCTGTACACAGTAACGTGTTTCTGTTGATAGAAACATAACACAATGGAAAAACCTATGCAATACCCGAAAGTGATTTTTTTCAGAATTCTTTGAAAAAGATGCAGCGGTTCTTGAATTCGCAGCTTGCGCAGGCTGCACCAGGGCAGGATTTGAACTCGTCCTCCGCGCTCTCAAGCTGGCTTATGTGCCATTTGAGCTCCTCGATATGGTTCTGGAGGTTCTCAAGCTTCTCCACATCCTGGGAGAGTTTCATCCTGTACTGGGTAAGAAGCTCAGTCCTTCTCTTGTTTCCAGTCTCGTCCTCCACCTTGAGCTTTATGATCCTGGAGATCTCCTCCAGTGAGAAGCCAAGGGACTTCAGCTCCACTATCCTCTTCAGATATACAAGGTCCTGGTCCGAGTAGTAGCGCTGGCCACCATGGGTTCTCCCCTCCGAGAGAAGACCAAGCTCGCCATAGTATCTTATGGTTCTGAGGGTGAGGCCCGAAAGCTTTGCGATCTCTCCGATTCTGTAGCGCTTCATATCAATATTATAATAAGGCATTTTCAGAAATAAGTGAAACCCTAACAGGGCTTTGATGAAAAGACCTTTTAGTGTATCATCTGCACAAAGGAAGAATCTTTATGGAAGAACGCTGGGATATCTACGACATCAACAAGACCAAGACAGGCAGGACAATGAAGCGCAATGACTGGACAATGGCAAAGGGGGACTACTACCTCTCCGTCCTGGGCGTCATCCACAGACCTGACGGACGCTTTCTCATAACCCAGCGCGTGGCTACCAAGGCCTGGGCCCCTCTCTGGTGGGAGATTCCAGGTGGTGGGGTCAAGTCAGGCGAGACCTCCTTCCAGGCAGTCTGCAGAGAGGTCCTTGAAGAGACCGGCGTCGATGTGTCCAAGGCGAAGGGCGGCTACAGATTCTGCTATCACAGGGACAATCCAGGCCAGAACTACATCGTTGACATCTACCGCTTCGAGATGGACGTGAAGGAAGAGGATCTGAAACTCCAGAAGGAGGAGGACAACGATGCCAGGTTCGCAACAGCCGATGAGATCAAGGCAATTGCAGACCAGGGCATATTCCTCCACTACAACAGCATCAAGGCAGTCTTCGAGGATTAATCAACGTAGAACAGGATGTCTCCATATGTCGGGAACGGCCAGTACTTCTTCTCAACAAGAAGCTCAAGCTTGTCTGCGACATCCCTCACATCAGCCATTGCAGGAATGATGCACTCCCTTGTGTAGTGTGCAAGATCAGAGCCCTTGTAGTTTGAGCTGTTGGTCACCGTGGAGGCAAGGACCTCGGTCCTCTCTGCCAGCATGTCGACAAGACCGGAGACCTTCTCAAGCAGGACAGAGTCCGCCTTGCATGCAAGGTAAGGCATTGCGGCCTTCTTGGCGTTTATACCCTCCGCAAGCTTCGAGGCATAGGCACTTGCTGCAGGGATGATCTGTCTGATTGACATGTCCCTCATCGTCAGGGCCTCGATATGGATCGTCTTGCAGTAGACCTCGTTCAGGATCTCGTATCTGGAGAATATCTCCGATGGGCTGAATACGTTGAACTCCTTGAAGACGTCTATGTTCTTCTGGGCAGTGTAGGTATCCAGGGCATCCGGTGTGGAGCGGAGGTTCAGCAGACCTCTTCTCTCTGCTTCCTTGACCCATTCCTCGGAGTAGTTGTTTCCGTTGAATACGATTCTTTTGTGGTCGTTATAAGTGTCTCTAACAAGTTTTGCAACAGATAAATTGAAGTCATCTGAATCTTTCAGGACATCATAGAAGCCTTTGAGCTCTTTTGCCACAATTGTATTCAGGACGATGTTAGGACCTGCCACAGAGAAGGAAGAGCCTAGCATTCTGAACTCGAACTTGTTTCCTGTGAAGGCGAACGGGGACGTTCTGTTACGGTCTGTCGTGTCCTTCGGGATGTCCGGCAGAACATGGACTCCAAGCTCCATCTTTGTCCTTGCCGTGCCCTGTGCATCATGGCCGGCGCCTATGGACTCCAGAATCTCGTAGAGCTCGTCTCCAAGGAAGATGGAGACTATTGCAGGAGGTGCCTCGTTGGCTCCAAGACGGTGGTCGTTTCCTGCACTTGCCACAGAGACTCTCAGAAGGTCCTGATACTCGTCAACAGCCTTTATGACCGCAACCAGGAACAGCAGGAACTGAGCACTGTCCTTCGGGTTCTTCCCCGGGTTAAGCAGGTTGTGTCCTGTGTCAGTGGAAAGGGACCAGTTGTTGTGCTTGCCGCTTCCGTTGATTCCGGCGAACGGCTTCTCATGAAGCAGGCAGGCAAAGCCATGGCGCTCGGCGACCTTCTTCATGACCTCCATGGTCAGCTGGTTATGGTCTACAGCAACGTTCGTGGTGGCGAACACAGGTGCAAGCTCATGCTGGCAGGGGGCGACCTCGTTGTGACGTGTCTTTGCACTCACTCCAAGCTTCCAAAGCTCCTTCTCCAGGTCTCTCATGTAGTCGGCAACACGGGTCTTGATAGAGCCATAGTAATGGTCGTCCATCTCCTGGCCCTTTGGAGCCCTTGCTCCGAAGAGGGTCCTGCCGGTGAAGACCAGATCGCTTCTCTTCTCGAAGTCAGTCTTGTTGACCAGGAAATACTCCTGTTCAGGTCCGACTGTGGTGATGACTCTCTTCACATCGTCCCTTCCGAACAGATGCAGGATCTTCACGGCCTCATCGCTGATAGCCTCCATGCTTCTGAGAAGAGGCGTCTTCTTGTCCAGGGCCTCACCTGTGTAGGAAAGGAAGACTGTAGGGATATAGAGGGTGTCCTCTCTTATGAAGGCGTAGCTTGTCGGGTCCCAGGCCGTGTAGCCTCTGGCCTCGAAGGTGGCTCTAAGTCCACCCGAAGGGAACGAGGAGGCATCGGACTCTCCCTTGACCAGCTCCTTGGCTGAGAACTCCATTATAGCCCTTCCTCCCTCTGCAGGTGAAAGGAAGGCGTCATGCTTCTCTGCTGTGATTCCGGTCATAGGCTGGAACCAGTGCGTATAGTGTGTGGCTCCGTGCTCTATGGCCCAGGTCTTCATTGCATTAGCAACGCTGTTGGCCACGTTGATGTCAATGTCCTTGCCCTCGGAGACCGTCTTTCTAAGGGACTTGTAGATGTCCTTTGGCAGTTTCTCACGCATTGCGGCATCATTGAATACCAGGCTTCCGAAATAATCTGCGACTGTCTCCATAATTAAAATCCTCTATAAAAATTATTATTATGCGACTTTTCTACCCCATAGCAGGCGAATCTGTCAACAGAAACAGGTGAAAACGCATAAAAATACCACTGGACACAAAGGCCTTATTATCGCAACATTTGAACAACGGAGGCGGACATGGATAGAGCTACCATAGACAGAACCATGAAATTCATGAAGGAGCAGGACGTTCAGTTCGTACGCCTTGCCTTCTGCGACATCTTCGGCCAGCTGAAGAACCTTTCGGTAAGCATCTCTGCCGCCGAGAAGGTCCTTGAGAAGGGAGTCGGCTTCAACGCCTCAGCAATCAGAGGCTTCATGAACGTCCAGGACTCTGACCTGATCCTCTTCCCCGATCCGGATACACTCAGGATTCTTCCATGGAGACCCGACCAGGGCCGCGTGGCACGCTTTCTGTGCTCTATTTGCCATGCGGACGGCAGACCTTTCGAGGGTGATGCCCGCCAGCTCCTGAAGGCCTACAGCGAGAAGATCGAGAACGAGGGCTACAACGTGAACATCAGCTCCGAGTGTGAGTTCTACCTCTTCAAGCTTGACGAGGAAGGAAACCCAACCGACACCCCGATGGACAGGGCCTCCTACTTCGAGGTCGCCCCGATAGACAAGGGAGAGAACATCAGGCGTGAGATCTGCCTGACAATGGAGCAGATGGGCCTCTCCTACGAGGCAAGCCACCACGAGAAGGGCCCGGGCCAGAACGAGATCCGCTTCAGCTCCTCAACCATGCTCAACTCCGCTGACAACCTGATTACCTTCAAGGACATCGTGAAGGTCACATCAAGCAAGATGGGGCTCTTTGCATCCTTCCTTCCAAAGCCTCTCTTCAACGAGAGCGGAAGCGGCCTGACCTTCAACATCTCAATAAGCGGAGACAAGG
>DMOO01000165.1 GCA_003456855.1 Sphaerochaeta sp. | reverse complement strand
ACAACGTGAGCTTCGATTCCACACAGAAGATCGTTGCAAGCAAACAGGCCAGGGTGCTTGCTTACCAGAACGCACTTGAGAAGGCAGAGCTCTATGCAAAGCAGGCAGGTCTTGAGGTTGTCAGACCTCTTTCAATCAACGAGGGCTATGTCTCCTACTCCACTGCCAACTACAAGAGCATGTACATGGAGGACGCCGTCATGACAATGGCTGCAGCCGAGGCAGCGCCATCCTATGGAACACAGACGCCTACAGGACTTCTGTCTGCCACAATCGATGTCAGCATCACCTTCGAGCTCAAGTGACGATTGACTTAACGATTTCCAGATTGTAGTATTCTGATGTCCGCAAGGACACACAGGCCGTTAGCCCAATGGTCAGGGCACCGGGTTTTGGCTCCGGTTATGGTGGTTCGATTCCACCACGGCCTGCATTTTTTTGCCTTTTTTCAGAAATAGACCTTCATTGCCTTCAGTTTGCTTCCTGTGGGGATGTCAGATCTATCGCTTAGAAGGATATGACAGCTTCCACTTCCGGTCAGAAGTAGCCTCTCCCCTTTCAACAATTGAATGTCCGGCTTGGTGTTGACCAAGTCGAAGTCGTTTCTGAAGCTCCAATCCCTTACAGGAAGTCTGTAGATTCTCTCAAGCTCATCCAGATCATCAAGCACAGGGATCATTGGCCTGCCGTCAAGGGCGTCATAGGCTTCCTTCGTGCTTGTCTTCTCCCCTTCCGTGACCAGGATGAAACCTTGCAGGTCGGTTCTTGGCTCTATCGGTCTTACAACCTCTCCAAGTCCTGTGACCAGGGCAGCCCTGCAGCCTTCGATGAAGAACGGCACATCGCAGCCGACCTTCATTCCTATATTGATGAGATGTTCAGTATCCAAGGGATGCTTTTCAAGGCTGTTAAGATATCTTAGAAGCGTTGCAGCATCGGAGGAACCTCCACCAAGGCCTGCCTGACTTGGGATGTTCTTTTTGACCTGTATTCTTATTTCCTTGTCAAAGCCCATAATCTCATGCCAGAGGTTGGCTGCCTTGTCCAGCGTTGACCTTCCCTTGGGGCAATATTCTTCCAGACCCGACACCTCAACGGAGAAAGGCCCTTCGTTTATTTCAACTTCGATGATGTCATTGAGCGAGCATGTCTGGAAGATGGAGGCGATGGGATGATAGCCGTCAGGTCTGCGTCTTCCCACGGCTAGATGCCAGTTGACCTTTGCTGGGGCCTTCAGTTCCATAGACCAAGCTCCTTCATCTTTGCAGTAGTCTTTCCGTTCCAGTCCACATTGGCCTGTGGATTGCCCGGACTTGGATGGATTATAGATGAGACTATCCTGTCCCCACCCTTGTTCACTGCTGTGAGTTTTGCCTCTGCATACTTGCCTATTCCAATGAGTGCACGAGGGTTTATCATGTCTATGATATCTGACAGATAAGCGTCGCAAACCTTTTCAAGTCTAGTTCTCTCATCCTTTGGAAGATGGTCTGGAGTGAAGTTCTTTGCTGTCTTTCCACTATCAAGAAACCCTAATGGGCAATAGTTGAATATGCAATGATCCTTGAAGAAATCATTCGGGTCAGGCCATCTGAGGCTGATAAGACCCCACAGTCTCTTGCCGCTTCCCTCCGATCTCTTTATTGCCATTCCCACAACTGGCCTGCTTGGATGCTCGCGTTCAGGCTTGTCCACAGGAAGGTCGAGCTTCAGGTAGTCCCTTACTGCATTGACCTCTCCGAAAGGTACACCTGTCTGCATCATCCCGAATGGTCCTGGGTTCATTCCAAGAAACAGAATCTCCGCACTTTCTCTGGTATATCTCCTCAGGTACTCGGCATGCATGTCCCAGGCATAGTCCAGAGGATTGTAGATGTATCCGTCATAGGTGAAATGGAGACTGTCCATCTCCCTGCAGAATGTCTTTGTGCGCTCAAGAAGCCTTTCCGTGAAATCCATGTTTTCATTATCCCTTTCTTTCAATTGTCATGCAAGTTGTTTATAATCATGCCATGAACACTGTAATCGAACATGCAACAATTCTTCCAATGACGTCTGAAGACTCGTTGTTCACAGGTGACATCTGCATCAGTGGATCCGAGATATCCTACATAGGGCCAAAGGCCCCTGCTTCCTGCTTTCCCGCAGAGGTCATAGACGGAACCGGCTATGCTGTGCTCCCCTCATTCATAAACGCCCATACCCACACCTCCATGGTTCTTATGCGGAACTACAAGGACAATGAAAAGAACCTGCAGGACTGGCTCACACAGGTCTGGGCAATCGAGGCCAAGCTTGTCGAGAAGGACATCAGGATATCCTCAGACCTTGCAATGGCTGAGATGATCAGAAGCGGGATCACAGCCTTCACGGACATGTACTTCATGCAATGGGAGACGGCCCAGAGCGCAATAGATGCAGGTGTCCGTGCAGATATAGGACTTACACTCTTCGGAGACGAGACGGAGACAAGGCACAGAATCAAGGACAACCTTCCAAGGCTGATGAAATACACGCAGAACGAGCTTGTCAATGTAAGCATCGCTCCTCATGCCATCTACACAGTCACCGGAGGCAGCTACAGATATGGCGCCGATGCTGCAGCCGATCTTGGTCTGAAGCTTCATACCCACATAAGCGAGACAAGGCTGGAAGTCGACAACTGCGTCAAGGAGAACGGGATGACCCCGGTCAGATACCTGGAGTCCCTTGGTTACTTCAAGGTCAAGTCACTGCTGGCCCATGGTGTCCATGTAACGGATGACGAGATGAAGATACTGAGCCAGTACGACACAACCATAGTCCACTGTCCAAGCAGCAACAGCAAGCTCGGAAGCGGTGTAGCCAGGGTCAGAGACCTTAGGAACGCAGGGGTCAAGCTGGCCTTCGGAACCGACGGAGCAAGCAGCAACAACAGCCTGAACATGATGAAGGAAATCAATCTGGGTTGCATGCTGGCATCTGCAACAACACTTGATACAAGTGCCTTAAGACCATATGAGGCACTGAAAATGGCAACCATTGGTGGAGCTCAGGCACTCGGATTGGATAATCTGGTCGGTACTCTTGAGAAAGGCAAGAAAGCCGATCTGATCATGGTGGATATGAACAGCATTGCAAACACACCAACAAACAATGTCTACTCCGCACTGGTCTATTCATCAACATCAGAGGACATCAAGAATGTGTTCTGCAACGGCGAGATGCTTATGAAGGACAGAAAGCTCCTTACCGTCAACGAGCGTTGGGCAAAGGAGAAGACAAGGAAGACATGGGCGGACCTCTGCTCCAGATGATCTTCCATTCTCCCCTGCTTGCATGGGTTTAGCATATTTTTTACACTAAACAGTGAATTTGTGCTAAATTTAAACCAAGTGGAGGAGTTGTATATGGCAGAAGAGAAGAAAGAAGTCAAAGAAGTTCACGAACTTGTCTTCATTGAAGGAAAAGGCTGGGGTGTAAGACGCCAGGGAAGTGATAAGATCATCAAGTACTTCAAGACAAAGATTGAAGGAACAGAGTACATCGTCAAGGTTTCCGGAAACCAGGGCACCAAGGTTGTCATCCGCCTGAAGAACGGAAAGTTCCAGAAGTTCGACAATGCATTGAGAGCACTCTCCTATGCAAAGACTTCAAAGGAAAGTGACTGAGCTTTAGAAAAAGCAGAGCTTTTGGCTCTGCTTTTTTTTGCACTTTCACACGTCAAATCGCTATACTTTCCATATGAACCACATAGAGATACATTGCTGTGCCACAGAGAAATCGATCATGAGCTTCCCCCTCGGGGCTCTTTGCATAAAGACCGCGATCAACCAGGGAGGGGAGCTTCCAAAGGCCCAGCTTCATCAGCATTACATTCCTGACAGTCCTTCAAAGGCAGCCGAAGAGGCTGTCAAGAGGAAGCCATGGGCAATTGGCCTGTCCTTCTATATATGGAACTCCAAGTGGTTCGAGGACTTTGCAAAGGCAGTCAGAAGAAAGGACAGCTCCATTCTCCTCTTTGCAGGGGGTCCGCAGGTGATAGACTTCACCAAGGGCCTTCCAGAGTGGCTTGACTTCGCCACACTCGGAGAAGGAGAGATATCAACAACAGTTGTCCTGAAGAGCATATACGATGGTAAAAATGTAGCGAATCTACAGATGGAAGGACTTATTACCAGAAAATACCTTTCACCTGTCAACTCCAAGCTCCCTGACCTCTCAAAGCTTGCCTCCCCCTTCCTGTCAGGAGAGGCTGACTGCATCATAGATGAATATGACTCAGTTCTCTGGGAGTTCACAAGAGGCTGCCCGTTCACCTGCGCCTTCTGCTTCGAATCAAGGGGAAAGAGGACCGTCCGGGACTATCCGATGGACAGAATCGAGAAGGAGCTGAGATACCTGATCAAGCATGACATCCAGAACGTGTTTGTCCTGGATCCGACCTTCAACCTGAACAGGGAGAGGGCCAAGTCCATCCTGAGACTCCTTCTGGACAATGCCCCTGACTACATGCACTTCACCTTCGAGATCAGGGCAGAGCTTGTTGACGATGAGATGGCCAACATGTTCGCGGAGCTGAACTGCTCCCTCCAGATTGGGCTTCAGAGCTGCGACGAGGAGGTCGTGAAATACATAAACAGGAAGTTCGACAGGAATCTCTTCGAGTCAAAGGTAAAGCTTCTGGCCTCAAAGGGTGTGGCCTTCGGTCTGGACATAATAATCGGACTTCCAAGCGATAATCTCAAGAAGTTCAAGAACACAGTCAATTTTGCAGTCTCCCTGATGCCAAGCAACATAGACTGCTTCGTGCTCTCCCTTCTTCCAGGCACAGAGCTTGCACTGAGAGCTGAAGAATACGGGCTTGTCCCAGGTGACGACGTGAACAGGACGGTTGTCAGCACACCGACCTTCAGCGAGCAGGACATAAAGACCGCTATTGCCATCAGGCACGGAATGGATCTCTTCTATACAAAGGGTCAGAGCTGCATGTGGATCCACTGCCTTCTGGAGGCGCTCAACATCACGCCCTGCAACCTCTTCACCCTGTTCAACAAGTGGATGTACCAGACAGGTAGGTCAGAGGAGGAGGATATCTGGACGCTTCAGGACGAGTTCGTGGAATCCCTTCTGGAGAAGACCAAGAACCAGAAGCTCATCCATGCAATGAAGAGCTTCATGGAGCTTCACCAGGGCTTCTGCTACGTTACTGACACCTGTGAGCCTGTCACCCTAGACCTTTCATACAAGCCTGACGATCTGGCTCAACTGGATAGAACAGGTCTGTCGGAATTCGTCAAAACCCATAAAATGCACAGATGTTCACCAACACTTGTCATGGAAGATGACGGTATTCGATTGTACTGACCGCAGTATCGCGAAAAAAAACGTGTCTTTAGTAAATTTTTTTAGTTTAGTAATTGTACGAATCATTCTTTCGTGGTACTTTAAATGCGGTTTTGTGGACTAGGTTGCATATTTTTCTCCCCACCCCAATCCTGAAAGGTGCGCCTGGACCGCAAAACCCTTTTTTTATGTAACCATGTAGACAAAAAGCAACTTCCAAGTTATCATCATCTTTGCACGGGCGTGTAACTCAGCGGGAGAGTGCCACCTTCACACGGTGGAAGTCGTTGGTTCAAACCCAATCGCGCCTAAAAGAAAAGTCACCTTGATCGGTGACTTTTCTCGTTTTTAAGACTCTGCTTTTCTTTCTTCTCCAGTGCATTACAATAGCCTGATATGTAGGATAATGACGCGTTTTTTATCGTCTGCCACCTTCATTGAGACCTTGGAGACCAGATTGAGCTTCTTTCCCAACATGCTCAGCGCCTCAGGGAAAAAGGTTTTCTCCTCAATCAGAATCACCCCGCACTTCTTTGCAAAGGCCTTGCTGTCATTGATGCCGAAATACATCAGGGCGCTCTTGTTCCCGGTTCTCTTGATGAACCAGTTGGTGAATTTCAGGGCATCCTCGTTTTTGGCATCGAAGACCAGCTCCAAGATAGACCACGTTGCAGGCTTTTCTGTCCTTTGCAAACGCCCTGACCTTCCTGTCCATGTTGTAGTACCTGGCAACAGAAGCCATGTTCGTATACTGGGAAGAGCCTTTGGCAGCATTGTCAGGCAGGTACTTCTCCAGCTCAAGGGCCTTACGGTCCATGAAGTATTCAGGGAATTGTCTGGAAACATAGATCCGGGCAACAAGCGGGATGAACAAAGTGTTGGCAACACCTTCGAATCTCTCCATTATCACTACCTTCTTCAATGGAATCTCATTATGCGGACAGGATATTAGAGGCCCCTAACTTTGTCAATGTTTACTATACATATCGTGGAAGGGGCCATCCTTGGAGACCAACTCATCAAAGGAGCCCTGGTCGATTATAGAGCCGCCTCTCAGGACAACCACCTCATCAACCATCTTGGCAGTCTCGACCCTATGGGAGACTATCAGAACCGTGCAGGTCCCCAATATCCTCTTCACGCAGTTCAGGATATTCATCTCGCTCTTGCGGTCCAAGGCATTGGTGAACTCATCCAGAATCAGAATCCTAGGTCTTCTCAGAAGAGCCCTTGCAAGGCTTATCTTCTGTCTCTGTCCTCCAGACAGGTTGGCTCCACCCTCCTCTATCACAGAGTCCAGGCCATCAGGAAGAGTGTAGACAAAGTCCTTCAGGTCTACAGCCTCAAGGATGGACTCGACCATGCTCCTGGATATGTATGGAAGCCCGTATGTAAGGTTGTCATAAAGACTGCCTGTATACAGCATTGCAGTCTGAGGAACAACGGCGATCTGATGCCTATAGGTGTTAAGATCCAGATCCTTCAGATCCATACCATCAACAAAGACATGACCGGAATGAGGTTCCAAACTGCCAGTGACAAGATTTAAAATAGTTGATTTACCGGAACCTGAGCCACCAAATATTGCAATGCTCTTCCTCTCCGGAATGACCAGCGAGAAGTTCTTCATGGCGAAGCCGGACTTGTCTGAATACTTGAAGCAGACATCCCTGAATTCTATTCTGCCCCTCATTCCATGGTTGACCTTGGTTGTTCCGGAGTGCTCCACGTCGTTGATGCAGAGAATCTCGGAGACGCTTCTGAAGCTCTCGATTCCCCTTGAGGCCTCAGGCATGTGGTTGATCAGGGCAGTCAATCTGGAGAGTATCGTCGCGAAGTAGGACTGGAACAGGGCTATGCTTCCGATTGTAATCCAGCCGCCACGGGCCATGAGAGCCGAGAACAGAAGGCAGACAAGCTGGAAGACCTGAAGCGACACATAGCTAAGGGAGCTGTACAGGGTGTTCAGGCTGTCCAGCTCAGTTCCTGACTTCTTGATCTTGTTCAGGAACCTGTCAACCCTGGTGCTCTCATTCTTCTGAAGGCCATGGACCCTCGAGAGATTGATCATGTCCAGCATCTCCTCGATGGCGGCGTTGGCGTTCTCCTGGTCCTTGCGGTATTCACTGTTCCTGTAGGCAACCGCCTTTCTGAAGAAGACGGAGACAGCCACTGCAACAGGGATGCACAGCAGATAGAAGAGTGTCATCCACTTGCATTCCAGCAGAGTCATGACAGCGGCAGCACCTATATAGACCAGAAGTTGGAAAAGCTCCCCTATGAAGGTGTTGTAGATGAATGAGATCCTGTCCACGTCCATCATTATCTTGGTGGTGACCATTCCGGTCTGGATGTTGTTGTGGTAGGAAAGCGACAACCTCTGAAGCTTTCTGACCATTGCGGACCTGATGTCTGCCTCTATGGAGTGTATAAGCTTCTTGAATACGGTTCCCTCGAAATGAGCGCCTATAACATTGAGAACAAGACTTAAAATACCTATTCCTATAAGAATGAAGATATTGGTCAGGTTGGCCTCGTTCTCAATTATCAGGTCTATCAACCTTGCCGTTATGATTGGAATCACAATCAGAGGAGCACTTCTCATCGCCTTCACAGCAGTGGCGAACAAGAACCTGAAGGTGTATAGTTCACGGAAGAACAGGATCTGCTTCAAAGGTGTGATCTTCTCTCCCTTGGAGTAGAATTCATCTATCTTCTGCTCTGTCGTCTTGGCCTTGGAAGGCTCCTTCAGAACATAGGTGTTGAGCTTTCTTCTTGAATTGTATTTCTGCTTGATCCTGTCAGCGTTGTCAACGAACAGGTTGAACCTAATCTGGCTCTGAAGATCCTCATTCCTGTCCGAGTTCCACTTCACATTGGAGAACAGATCCACCTTCTCACCTTTGACTTGGAGGACAACCTTCGGAATGCTTCCTTGAATCCTGATTTGGGCCCTTGCCCCACTGATCTCCTCCACCATGACGGAGAACAGCTCCTCAAGCAGAAGCCTGTACTTCAGCTGAAGATGCTTTGGCAGTGTCTCGGAGGCCTTCTCCAAGACATTCTCGCATTCTTCATTTGAAACCAGGAAATCAATTTTGAGCATGTTGGAATTCTATTCTCGGCTTATAGGCATGTCAATTTTGAATTCTCGAAAGCTGCCTGGAAGTGCTCCATCAGCTTTTCTGCCGCATCCTTCGAATCCTCTTTCTTTGGGTGGTATATGTCATAGGCATGGTACCAGTTTTCATATACATCGACTTGGGCCTCTACACCGGCATCGTTCAGGGCCTTGACGTAGGCGATCGTCTCCTCTCGGAACGGGTCCAGATCCCCAACGAAGGTGTAGCAGGGTGGAAGCCCGCTGTAGTCCTTTCTCCTGGAAGGTGAAGCATAGTCGGGGATCTCCTTGCCTTCCAGCCCCTTCAGATAGAGTTTCCAGGCAGCATGGTTCTTCCTTGTGTTCCAGATATTCTCATGGTTGTCTCTGGAGGAGTCCGTGTCATAGCAGTCTATCATCGGATACAGAGGCATCTGGAAGGCGATGTCAACGGAATGGTGGTCATGGGCATACATGCAAAGGGCCGTGGTAAGGCCTCCTCCTGCACTCTCGCCTCCGACCATTATCCTGTCAGTTCTGATCTCGAGCTCAGCTGCATGGTCCTTCATATAGACCAGTGCAGCATGGCAATCAAGCAGTGCCGCAGGGTATGGCTTGAAGATGGACAGGGTGTAGGAAGGAGCCACAACAACAGCCCCACACTTCTCGACAAGGTC